>CBEUWV010000429.1:0-1509 GCA_965546895.1 uncultured bacterium | reverse complement strand
ACTGGATAACCTCTCGACAACAGGGGGTGCGTCGGTGACCGTCACCGGGTACACCAAGGACGGTATCGTATCAGCGGCAAAGCCTTACACAGTGGAACCCGGTGGTAAACTGGTTTTTGTCACGAAGACAGAATTTCCCGTTGATGTTGCATGGTTCAAAGTGGACTCCAATTTGCCGTTGATCGGGTATGAATTGTTCGGGACAACCAACAATCGGGAGTTGGCGGGACTCAATATCCCCACAACAGGGGCAAAAGATATTTTTCTACCCATTGTCGATGTGGGACTGAGCAATGACTGGTACGGGTTGGTGGTTGTGAACCCCAATGAGATTGCCGTTACCGCCACGTTGAAGTTTTACAGAAATGGTGGTTTGGTTGGCCAGACATCTGTGCCGCTTGGGGCGCTGAGTAAATCTGTGGGGCTTGTTGGTGTGGCTGACGGTTATTTCAACGGTGACACTGACCTTATTGAGATTACCGCCACAGGGAAAGTTGTGGCCTTCTGTCTGGAAGGAGATATTGGACACAATAAGCTTGGTGGGGTGCTGGGCACGGCAAGATAAGGTCGGACAAGGGCAGCAAAGTTTTGGTTGAGTAAGAGCAGGGGATTGGAAAATTCTTTGCCTTTCTCTTTTTCCCAGCCCTGCTCCTGACTCCAACCCCTTTACCCAGAGGGCAAAGAAAATGTTGCGTTGCCCGGTTTTAATATGGTATAAACTTGTGTCTTGTGGCAGTTTTGTGGAAAGGAGTAGACACCATGTCAAAAGTATGTGAAATTTGCGGGAAAAAACCTATGTATGGGAATAATGTCAGCCATGCGCATAATCTGACCCGGCGCCGGTGGCTTCCAAATATTCAGAAAATTCGTGTGGAAGTGGATGGTGAAGTAAAACGGATGAAAGTTTGCACCAGTTGTATTCAAGCGGGAAAAGTTAACAAGAAAATCGGGTAAGGCTATGACCTCTCTCGACGATCATTTCCGGAAGATTATCAGAATTGCGATTTCCAATGAGGAAAACGCCGAACAATTTTACCGGGAAGCAGCTGAAAAAGTAAAGCTCGATCACGCAAAAAAAGCCTTGCTGGAATTGGCGAAAGAAGAGACTGGACATGCTGAGTTTCTGAAAACAATTCTTGAGAAAGGCGTGGAAGAAGTTCTGGCCGCGAAACCGACCCGGGCAATTCAGGACCTGAAGATTGTGGATTATCTTTCAGTGAAAGAGTTGAACGAGTATGCCAATTATCAGGATGTGCTTACAGCAGCCATGCAACGGGAAAAAATTGCCTACGATTTCTATTCAGAGATGGCAAATCTTGTTCACAACGAGAAACTCAAGGGCATTCTGTTGAAATTGGCAGAAGTTGAGATGGGGCATAAGAACCGTCTGGAACGTCTGTATGAGGAAGAGTTTTACCAGGAATTTTAGTAACAAAATCATTGAATAAAAAAAAGGAGACTGAAAAGTCTCCTTTTTTTTGTTTGTAGTGTCGCGTGGTGTTTATTCTG
>CBEUWV010000428.1:0-1522 GCA_965546895.1 uncultured bacterium | reverse complement strand
AATGTAGTTACGAAATTTTTTCGCCGTCTTAGCCGCATCTTTCGAATTGGTAATCACAAAAGGCTCACCCAATCCGGCCCGTGCCATCCCTTCAATGAGATAACGGTTTACCGAAGTACCGATTCCAAAAGCAAAGAGATTGGAATGATTGAGGTTTTCCCGAATCAGCTGGAAAGTGGCTTTTTCCACCGATACGTAACCGTCGGTAACCACCACCATGCTCCGGGAGACGCCCTCTTTCATCGGCAGCGCCAATGCCCTTTTCATGGCTGGAAGCAGCCTTGTTCCGCCCCCGCCCCGAAGGTTGTCAATGAGCGTGATGGCCTGCTGAATATTTTCCTTTGTCGCGGGAAGGGATGTGGGGCTTAACACATGACTGCCCCCTGAAAACAGCAACACGTTGAAACTGTCTGTTGGTTTCAGTGAGGAAATCAGGTTTTTCAGCAGAGTCTTGGAAATGTCCAGGGGAAATCCCCGCATGGAACCGGACACATCCACAATGAATACATAATCCCGGGCCGGAATTTCCTCCGGGCGAACGCGTTCAGGCGGTTCCGCCATCAACAGGAAGAAGTTTTCGGTTTTTCCTTTGTATAACATCAGCCCGGATTGAATCTTCTTACCGGACAGGCGGTAATTCAGGATGAAATCACGGTTTCCGCCGGTTTTTTCGCTTTTGTCCAGATGAATCATCGCCATTTTCGGTCCGTCGAAGGCCACATTAATTTTGTGACTGGGGCTGAATACGTCCTGCACCGGGATGGGGGAGGAAATGTCCACGGAAAGACCGAAGGTGTAGGGGGCGGCCTCACCCTGGTGGAGATAGGGGTTCTTTACCCACTGGTCCGGTTGGCCGGGCTCATCCGGTGTTTCCGAATAACGGGGGCCCACCACTGTGGGGTAGGCAAACTGGTACACACCATCAGTGGGAACCAGAAGCTCGGTGTACTTCAGTTCCACCTGAATAACATCACCGGGCATGATGTTGGCCACGCTCATCTGAAACACGTTCGGCCGCTTTTGTTCCAGAAGGGAAGCGCTCCTTCCCTCATTCCGGGCCTGTTCATAGTCCTGACGGGCTTTCTGCCGTTCCTCAATTTTAGCCACAAGTGTCCGTTTTCCAATGGTCATTTTCATGCCGTACACCGCCGCCCGGGTGGAACCCGGGAAGATATACGTGGCTTCCAATGGTTTCTTTCCGACGTTCCGATATTCCTGGGTCACGGTCACATCCGCAATCACGCCAACAATGGTGACCTTTGCGGATGTGGCCTTCAGGGGCAAGCGGTCCACGGATGGATCATCAGATTTTACGAAAAAATAGGGGGATAGGGTCTTGTCAGTCGGTGGCTTTTCCACCGGCCCTGCCGTCAATGGCACCATGTACGACAGTAATAGAATAGAAATAAATATTTTTTTCATATTTCCCTCCGGTTTAACATTTCGAGCTTTTTAGATGCAACAATCATACCGCAAAAATGTCCTGGCGACGAGGGGAGCGGCCCAACGGGCCGCGTGGATG
>CBEUWV010000427.1:0-1538 GCA_965546895.1 uncultured bacterium | reverse complement strand
CCGGATCCCTGCCCGCGGTGCACGGTTTCTTTTCACAAGAATCCAGCCTAGAGCAAACACAGGAATCAACAGGAACAACACGGCCCAGGATTCAAACCGAAACATCTGTTTCCTCCCCGTCTTCGGATTCTGTCTTTAACTGCCGGTTGCAGATTGCGTCGGCCAGTTTGTACACCAGATTCACGTGGCTGTTTGTCTCTCCCTGTGAAGGAACCAGCTTCGCAAATTTGACCATGTCACAGGCCTCCAGAAATTCCCGAACCAGCACATCTTCGTCTTTTGTGGTGTGACCGGCGAGATTGTTCAGCATTTCTTCACTGGTCTCCACAGAATAATCCAGTTGGAAGGCACGACCGAGGAAACGCTTCCCAATTTCTGCCAGCTCCACATAAAATTCCTTGATCCGTCCATCTTTCAGGTACCTGCTGGCAAGCAGTTTTCCAAGTAATTCCCTTACTTCAACGCATGGGGGTATTGCCGGTATCTTTTTCTTATTTATTTCCGCAACCTGATCCCGGTTTCGAAAGCGCTTCACCAGTTTCAGGATAACAAAAACCAACAGGCTTAAAAGCAGAAGTCCCCCCAGAATCTCCAACCCCATTCGAATCAGGTGGGAATAGTCCGGTTTAATCTCAAGCTGGGGTTTCAATGGATTGATTTTTTCTTTCTGCTTGCCGCCCTGAAACATCGACACAACTTCTACCGGAGGCACCTCTTTTTCCACGGTTTCATCGCCGGCAACCGCCTTGATTTTGCCGAGGGGCATCGAACCCAGCTTGAATGGTCGAACCGTCACAGTGTAGCGGTAGAGATGATATCCATCTGGAAGTTTTTCTTCTGTTGTTTTGCCTTCTCCCCAGACCGGAGGAGAATCCACTTCGTCCTCATTTTCATCTGGTTTCGGCTTGATTAACTGAAATGTTACAGACGTGCCTTCCTGAATTACCGCCCGTGCAGAAATTGTCACCGGGTCTCCCACATGGCAGGTGGTTTTGTCAGTGCTGACAGTCAGGTTCAGGGATGCCGCAAAAGCGGTCACACCTGCTATTACCAGTAAACAGCTTAATAACAGCCGCTTCACCGGACCATTCTCCTTTTCCGTTTTTCAAAAAAACGACGAAATGAATGATACATGTCTGTGCCGGCTGTAACCGAAATATAGTCCAGACCCAGTTTTGAAAAAGTTGTGCTCAATCGTTCCCGATGGGCCATTACTGCTTCGATATAGGCTTCCCGGATTCTGCGAGAACCAAAATCTACCATACGGGGCTTCCCGTCTTCCAGGGGCAGCATGGGAATCATGCCCCGGGGGGGATTCAGTTCAAATCCGCTATCCACCCATACTGGAATCAGATCATATTTCATTGCAGCCATCTTCAAGGTGTTTTCAAATCCCGTGGCATGGAAGTCAGAAATCAAAAATACAACAGCCCTTCGTCGCTGGACTGACATAAGGTGTTCAAGGGCCACTGAAATGTCCGTTACACCTGACCCTCTCAGTTCAAGCAAATCCCGAACGACACGGAGCACACTTCGCA
>CBEUWV010000426.1:0-1539 GCA_965546895.1 uncultured bacterium | reverse complement strand
CGAAAGAAGGTTGCCTTCGCGGTAGCTTTTCTGGATACCAAGCAATCTTCCAATGACGAAAAGGAAGCAAAAACACTTCAGATTGATCTGAAGTTTAAATTCTAACCTCTTACCGAAATCCTCAAAATTGGCCGGGCCACCCACCCGGCCTTTTTTCTTTCTCTTTTTCTGGCACTTCCGGATTCAATTCCCACTTAAAAGCCAAATTGCGGTACAATGGCGTCGGAGGGGATATATGGAACAAGACAGCATGCAGAAAAAATTGGCGGTTTTAATCGACGCGGACAACGCGCAGCCGTCTATTATTGAAGATTTAATGACTGAAATTGCCAAATATGGAACTGCCAGTGTCAAGCGCATCTACGGAGACTGGACGGACACAAGACTCAAGGGCTGGAAAGAAGTGCTTCTGGTGTACGCCATTCAGCCGATTCAGCAGTTCGGCTACACCGTTGGAAAAAACGCCACAGACTCCGCAATGATCATTGACGCAATGGACCTGCTGTACACGGAGAAACTGGACGGCTTCTGCCTCGTTTCCAGTGACAGCGATTTCACCCGCCTGGCATCGCGCATCCGGGAATCCGGCCTCACCGTTATCGGATTCGGTGAGAAGAAAACACCGAAAGCGTTTGTGGGTGCCTGTGACAAGTTCATTTACACAGAAATTTTGAGAAAAGACACCATATCGGCACCTAAACATAGAGCAAAAACAGCTACGCTGCTTCGGGGGGACACAAAACTGGTCAACCTGCTTCGCAACGCGGTGGATGCGTCCGCAGACGAGAGCGGCTGGGCTTACCTCGGCAATGTGGGTCAGAATATCGCCAATCAGGCACCGGAATTTGATCCTCGAAACTATGGGTTCAAAAAACTGGGAGAGATCATAAAGGCAGTGAAGATTTTCGACATCGAAGAGAGAAGTTCAACAAATTCCCCCGGCGCGTCCATCTACATCCGGGACAAGAGAAAGAAAAACGGAGAAAAATAAAGTGATGGGTGATGAGTGATGGGTGACAAAAAAGTAGGGAATGGATAATTCCCTTCTGCCACGCACTTTCACTCTCACTGCCGCAAAGCGGCTTCTTCTCACTGTTCTCTCAGCGTAACACTAAAGGTGTTTCCGCCCCGATCGTTTTCTGCTACTGCAACGTTGCCCTTATAAAGCGTGGCAATGTGTTTGACAATGGATAGCCCCAGACCGGTACCACCATTTCGTCTATTTCTGGACTTGGAAATGGTGTAAAACCGTTCAAAAATCCGCTCCCGCTGATCGGCAGGAATTATCGGCCCTTCATCAGAAACACGGATGGTCACAGTCTTTTCTGAATGCTCCATTTCAATGGTCACCACATCACCTGATGAATACTTGACTGCGTTATCAACAAGGTTCCCCAGCAGACTGTTCAGGTGTTCCCTCTGTATCAGAAGCGTCTCATCATTTTCCGTACACCGAATGGTCTTACCGCAATCTCTGTACTGAGACTGTAGCTCATTTACAGCATCACTCCACGAAACTGCGTTTACTTCTGTTTCTGT
>CBEUWV010000425.1:0-1546 GCA_965546895.1 uncultured bacterium | reverse complement strand
TGTACTCTGGGCCATTTTTGCCTCTATCCTCATGATTCAGGGATTTCGGGAGCAAAGCGGCACCATGCGCAAAACCGCCATCGGCATCTTCCTTGTTACACTCTTCAAAGTATTTTTCATGGACATCTCCCATTTCAGTACGCCCTACCGGATTCTGTCCTTCATGGTTCTGGGGCTGCTTCTCATCGGTTCATCCTGGCTCTATCACCGGTTCAGGGAAAAGCTGATGGAAGAAGACAGCAGTTCAACGGGAGCGCCAGATGAAACGGCTTAACTTTATCCTCCCGGCACTTCTGCTTCTGTGCTCCATGGCGCCTGCTGCGGAACCATTGAAAGCGCAAAACTTTCAATACTCCAGAAACCTTCCCGGGCCATTGAAGCCGGGGAAAATTTATAAAGTTACACTGCCGGGAGAAGTCCTTGACCACACCGCCATCGACCAACGGGACATCCGAATCTTTTCCCCGAAAGAGGGCCTGATCCCGTTCACAATCTTGAAAGAGCATCGGCCCGCTATTGCCCGGAGCCAATACAAGCTGAGCATTCGGGACTTCTCCTCAGCAAACGGTACCACCACCATGATACTGGAGGTCCCGTCAACTGCTGAACCGATTCGAATGCTCTACTTCTCCACCCCCAACCGCGACTTCAAAAAATCCATTTCCGTCAGCACCAGCAATGACGGAAAATCCTGGACCCCCATTGCCAGGGCAAGCATCTTTGACTTCAGCCGGAACGTGGATCTTCGGAAAACATCCGTTTCCTTTGAAGCGGTAAAATGCCAATGGTTTCGGATTGAATTGAAAGACGCCGAGCTTCCTCCGAAAAACGAAGCCATCCAGCTGAACTACAAGGGACTGGAATTTTCCAGCACGGGCAAATCAGCTCTCCCGTTTCGGATTGATGCTGTCACAGCTTCCACCAGGGCCAAAAACACGGTAACAGATACCACAGACACCCTGGAACTGAAGAATTTCTCCGCCACAACCGACTCCAGAGGCAACACTGTGCTGACATTCTCAACCGGAATCCCCATTTCCAGCGTGGCCATTACAACCACGACCCCCGCCTTCTATCGCACTGCCTCCCTGACAGGGGAACGGGTAACACTGGACCGCCACGATGTCTCACTGGCACGGGGAACTTTCTACAAATTTTCACTGGGTACCCGGACAGAACAGCAGCTGAAACTATCGGCCAGGCCCTCCGACACCGGCAACTACAAACTCACCATCTTTAACGGTGACAACACCCCGCTTATCATCAGCGCACTCAAAGTGAAGTGGGTAAGACGTAACCTTTTCCTGGTTCCGGAACTCGGAACCATACCCAACGCCACCCTCTGTTACGGCAATCCCAAAGTGGCAAAATCTCATTTTGACGTGTCTCGTTTTATCCGCCAGGACAATTGGGAACAACATGACGCCGCCACAATAGAACCGGAGTCTCCGGTAAAGAACACCGCCTTCCAGCAGGCAAAAAAGCCATGGACCCCGGAATTCTCCCGCGTCGCGCTGCGCCTCCTTGTCTTGATGATTGTTGGAGT
>CBEUWV010000424.1:0-1548 GCA_965546895.1 uncultured bacterium | reverse complement strand
TCCGGTTCCGTAGCCTGGGATATCGAATCAGACCAAGGCGTGAGGCGGAGGCGATACAGGTATCGGTGACAACGAACAACGCAGAGCTGGTTTGATAGAACGACTACCCGAAGGGCCGGGGCGGACGACGCTTGTCTGCTTCGTTCCATCTCCTCACCGATGCGCAGGGGCATCGCTATCGTCAATGCGCCTTGCATCCATCCATCGTGCGCACCCGGCGGAACCAGATTCAATCCCCGGACTGGGCCCCGCGTCCCAGTCCGCTGGTCGGTGCGTGTGTATCTGTGTTGCACACTCCCTCCCCGTCCTGGAACTGCGGATTTGTATACCTCTATCCGGAAAGTTCGGTCCTGGCTGCTTCGCAGGCCGGGAGACGGGAGAAAAACGGGATCTGGTAACGTCCCCCGGTACCTGTGGGGCTTTTTCAACAGCCCCACCGTCCGTTGTCCGGATGGCAAATGGCTCCATCGTACCCCACCAAACAGCCCCATGGATGGGACTATGCGTCGACAGTTGCTCAATGCCAGGCATGTCCCCTGAAGGCCCGTTGCCTTCCATCCAGCATGAAGAAGAGAGTAATCAGAATCGTGGATGGACATGAAGCCCTGACACGAGCCAGAAGAAGCAAATTGAAAGGCTGGGACAAAGAGACATTTGAACGATATACTCGTCACAAGTGGAGAGTAGAGGGCGCTCATGGAGAAGCCAAGACCCAGCACGGACTACGCCGTGCAGCGCAAAGAGGTTTGTGGAACGTGGCAATCCAGATGTATCTGGCCGCCACAGTGATGAATCTGAAACGCCTGGTGGCGTTTTATTCGTCTTTTTTCAAGAAAAACGCCCCTATTTTAGGCTATTCGGGTTTTCTATAATGGTTTTTTAAGGCCACTTCAGGGAATTTCACAGGATGCTTTCTTCAGAAGTAGCAAGAGAGCAGAACGAAAGCTATCTGTCAGGTTTTACCGGGTTATTCAACAGCCCTACTGTCCCCGGGGTTCTTTATATCAACAGAACACGGGCGCCTGAGGCTCACAGAACACTTATTTGGCTGGTTCTTTCTCCGTGAATCTGGTATTATGTTTCCACAGGAGTTTCGATAAAAGGAGTGGTTTTTCAACATTTTGAACAGTAAGCGAATGGCAATGGTGTTGGCAGGTGCGGTGGCGTTGACAGGGTGAATTTATGAGTGGACTGAATACAACAATGGTGAGAACGGTGGCGGGTCATCTTGCTCTGGTTTACCGGGGATACGGCATGGAAGCATTTCAGGAGGAGTTGGCTGTTATTCTGGAACGTATTGTTGCCATTTCCGGGAATAGTCCTTCTGACGCTGAATTCAAGCTTTTTCAGCTCGCGTTTAAGCTTTTCCAGGTGCTTGAGTTGCCTGAATCGGATTTTGACCGCAACCACAAGCGTATGGTTGAAACCGTAGGCCAGGCGGAAACGGCGAGGCAAAAATGCGTTCAATTCCGGGGAATAGTATTATCATATTTAGCTGAGGCTGAGGCTGAGGCTCTAAGAAAAGATATTGAAAAATTAAATGATGAC
>CBEUWV010000423.1:0-1558 GCA_965546895.1 uncultured bacterium | reverse complement strand
GATCCTGTCATTGTTCTTGATGGCTGAAAAACCCAGGAGTCCGGAAATTTCGGCGCATGTTTCCCGTTTCAGGCGATTTCCCGTCCCAAAATCCATGGAGTCCGAAACATCTACAAGAAGTTGGATGGTCAATTCCCTTTCTTCTACAAATCGCTTAACATAAGGGCTCCCCATCCTGGCCGTGACATTCCAGTCAATGGAACGGATATCATCTTCCGCGACATACTCCCGAACTTCCGAGAATTCCAGCCCTCGGCCCTTAAACGCAGAGTGATACTCTCCACCAATGACCTCTTCCACAATACGATTGGTGCGGATTTTAATTCTTCTAACTTCTTTCAGCAGCTCTTCCGCCTGCATTCCCGTATGCCTCCTGATTCCGCGGTATGGGGTTTCGATCAAGCCAGGTTCAGGGAACTTCTACCTGGTCAAAAATCATCCGGATAATGTCGTCGGAATTCAGGTTTTCAGCCTCCGCTTCATAGGAGAGAATGATCCTGTGGCGAAGTACGTCAGGGGCCACCGCCTTGATATCCTCCGGGGTAACGTAGCCACGACGGCGAATCATCGCGTATACCCTTGCGGCAATGGTAAGGGCCAGGGTAGCTCGGGGAGACGCCCCGAAATCAATGAGAGATTTCAAGTCATTCAGACCGTATTCTTCCGGTTCACGTGTACTGAAGACAAGACTGACAATGTATTGCTTCAACCTCTCATCCATATATACGTCCGCCATCAGAGTTCTCAGTGTAAGGAGCTCGTCCTGGGTGCAGACGTTCTGCACATCGTAGCTTGTGTTGGACGTAAAGCGGTTCAGAATTTCCATCTCTTCCCTGCGGTCCGGATACGTCACTTTCAATTTCAACATGAAACGGTCCATCTGGGCTTCAGGCAGGGGATAGGTACCTTCCTGCTCAATGGGATTCTGGGTTGCCATCACAAGGAACAATTCCGGAAGAGCGTACGTTTCATTTCCGATCGTCACCTGCTTTTCCTGCATCGCTTCCAGAAGCGCGCTCTGAACTTTAGCCGGAGCGCGGTTCACTTCATCCGCCAGCACCAGGTTGGCAAAAACCGGGCCTTTGCGGGATGAGAATGTGCCTTCCCTTGGATTGAAAATCTGCGTTCCGACAATATCGGCCGGCAACAGATCCGGTGTGAACTGAATCCGGCTGAATTCACCGTCCACTGCCTTTGAAAGGGTACTGACCGCCAGCGTTTTTGCCAGTCCGGGGACGCCTTCAACCAGGATGTGGCCACCGGAGATCAATCCCACCAGCAACCGCTCCACCATATATTTCTGGCCAACGATAACATGAGAGACCTCACTGACCAGTTGATCCAGGAACGCTGTTTTGTCTTTTACCTGTTCATTGATTATGCGAACACCTTCTTCCATAGAAAAAACCCCCTTGCTCAAGTCAACTCTTTTCTCATGCAAGAATTATACCTTAACACAAGGCGATTCGGGCCAGCAAGGGTTTGTTTCGTTGTGGCATCTATTTTGCACAAAAAAAAGCAGAACGAACAAGCAGATTACTGAGAAAATCTCCTCCCG
>CBEUWV010000422.1:0-1561 GCA_965546895.1 uncultured bacterium | reverse complement strand
TTAGTTCGCTATTTTCGTTTTGAAAATACCCCGTTTGTCAGCCGGGAACAGTTGGTGAGTGGTGTTCAATCAATTGGAATTGACGCAAGCATCCCGGAATTGTTGCGATGCGGTCTGATTCAGGTTGTGTACCGAAACTGTGTTTATGGCATTTCAGAATTGAAGGGAACGGTTAATCAGCTTCTCCCGGTGCTTTTTGAAAAGGATGGACCTTACTATCTCGGGGGCCTGGCAGCGTTTCATCGGTTGGGATTCGTGGATCAGGTTCCGAATTGGTACACAGTAGTTAATACAAGGCGCTCCGGGCTTCAGCAACGGGCGGGTTTCAAAATTCAGTTCCGCAAACGCAAAATAGGTTTCTTTTATGGCATAAATTCAGATGGATTACCTGATTCGGATCGGGCTGCCATTGATTTCTGTGATGCGTTCGGATTTTCCAGGTGGTGGAGATTAATTCAGGAGCAACCCGATGTTTTTAATCTGGATCGAATGCAGCAGTACGCAATCCGTTACCCAATCAACCGCACTGCGAGGCGCGTACTCTACGGGCTTCAACAGTCAGGTGTGGTAACTTCGGATGATGCGAAACGAGTTTCCACACGATCCTTGATTGCGCTGGAAGACGGAATGGGAAGAGGGGGGAAAATTGATAAGAGGTGGGGAATCATTGTTTCAAAATCCTGACCAGCGCCGGGAGATCATTCTTGAAACCGCTCAATCCAGCGGGTTTTCACCTGAGCTGGTTGAGAAAGACTGGATTCTGTCGTTGATTCTTGAGCATTTGGTTGAACGGAAATGGCCGCTGATTTTCAAGGGTGGTACTTGCCTCGTGAAATGTTATCTGGACTTTTATCGGCTCTCAGAGGATCTGGATTTTGTTCATATCAATGCAAATCGCGGGTTGAGCCATGGGGCTCGCCGAAGCGACTTGAAAAAACTGGAACAAATGTCCGTTGAACTGGTTGAACAGCTTGGCTTTCTTACGCCGGTTTCTTCGAATAAGTTTGATTCCCATCAGCAGATGGCTTTTCAATATGCCTATGCTTCGCCCCTTTCTGAAAAACAGGGTACGGTAAAATTAGAGATTACACACAGGGATTCTCTTTTGCTGAAGCCGGAGTCCAGAAACGTGCGTACCCTTGCAATGCACCCGATCCTGCGAGAACTGGTCATGGAGTCGTTTACAATTGCCTGCATGCAGATTGAGGAGATGGTTGCAGAAAAAATACGTGCATGTGTCACAAGGAAAACGCCAGCCATCCGTGATTATTATGATCTGATAGTCCTGAAGAAAACGCTGCCGGAAATATTTCTCTCTTCCCGGTTACATGACTTTGTGAGACGGAAGCTGAAGTTTCAGACTTGGCGGCCTGTCCCGGATATCTGGATACCGATGCTGCGAAAGCAGATAGCCAAAGAGCTGAATCCTACCCTTGGACACATAGAGTCATTTGATCTTAATGCTTCCATTGAACTCGTTCGAAAATTCCTTCCCGATTTCGCTGCGAAAGATTGAAAGGTGCCTGTCTTTTGATTTACCCATCACTCATCACCCATCACT
>CBEUWV010000421.1:0-1563 GCA_965546895.1 uncultured bacterium | reverse complement strand
TCAACTCCCTTTCCCCTTGAAACCCACATATTGATGTCATTGAGTAATAAAACTGAGTCAATTTGATGTAAACTCAATCTGCGAATTTCAAAATTTGAACGAATCAAAACTATGTTGTACCATACAGTCAAAATCAGATAATGAGGAGAAAAAATGACATTTGACATTTATAAACTGGATAAATTAATTGAAGACGACGAGGAATTTGAAAAAGCTTTCACTGAGTACGGAGATACTTTAATGGACCTATTTCTTGAATCTCCAGAAGCAAAAAACTACATGAAAACGGATCCACGGATGGGATTTTGGGCATTCTCAACCATATCTTATGGGTATCAATACATCGGTGTCACGATCCCCCAAATGAGAAGATCACATGTGGAAGAAATGCTTACAGAGCTATTTCCCCAGAAAATCACACTCCGTCACCCTGATAATGCGGATGATTGTCTGCCGGAATTGATAGTGTTCTGGAAATTTCTTAAAAGAGAATACCAATTGCCGGCTGTAAATGACATTTTAAACTACCTGGAAAGCATCTCCCCTGAAAATTTCAAGGAATCCATGAATGACCCTTCTAACTTCGGTATGGCAAAATCAATGTTCACAAGTGGACTGGAAGCAGGATTTGACATGTCAAAAGAAGAAGAAGCTGCAGCCTTCATGCTTCAATACAATGCTTCCCTCCTTTCAAAGCAGGAAGAGATGGAAACTCCACCTGAATTGACATTGATTCAGGGAAAGCGAGACAAACAGAAAAGAAAACGCAAACGTAAAATAGCTCAGGCCACTCGCAAAAAGAACAAGAAGCGCAAATAATGTTGAAACTCCATAAAAGGAAGAGAAAGGGAAGATTGGGTAAATGAAAGAGTTGGATCCTTATTTCTTTGTAAATAAGACGAGACGGTATCTTTTAAAAATCCGGCTGCTGGAAATTGAGCCGGAAATCTGGAGAAAATTTGTCGTACCGGCGAGTATTTCACTGGACCGACTCCACGATGTAATCCAAATCGTCATGGGTTGGCAGGACTATCATTTACATGAATTTCAAATTGGGAAACACAAATATACCGAAGATCCGGAAACCCGCGAGGAAGGGCGGGATGAATACCGGTATCGACTGGTGGACATCATTAAACAAAGGGGACGCACCTTCAGATATGTCTATGATTTCGGGGATTGGTGGGAACATGAACTTTCTATTGAGGACAGCCATTTCTTCAGTCCGGAATTGGAACAGGAGTTAACCTGCATAGACGGTGCCAGAGCCTGCCCACCGGAAGATGTGGGCTCTACACCGGGATACTACAACTTCTGCAAGGCTGTTTCTGACCCTGGCCACGAAGACCATGTGCAACTAACCGGGTGGTATGGGGGATTTCGGTGGTATGACGGAATATTTCGCAGTGAATATTTCGATGTTGACCGCGTCAACCTCGAGTTGGCAAAATACCTCCGGTGGTCCAGAAACAGAGGTCGATATTGGGAAATTCCTACCAACTGATAGACACAGGGGGGCGGCCTGCGGCCGGAATGTTAAATGATAAATGTTGAATGATAAAT
>CBEUWV010000420.1:0-1569 GCA_965546895.1 uncultured bacterium | reverse complement strand
ATGTGAAGTGCCCGCATTACATTGAAGGGAAGGATGCTCTGACTCAAAATAAAATTCTTCGCCGGCTCAGTGTAAATGTGGGCGATGTATCCCCCGAGAATCACCTGCAGCAGGAAGAACAAGGCCACAATAGGAAGATATTTGTAAAGCTTCTTCTGGGATGGAAAGAGGGAGTTCAGCACCAGTGGTTCTTCCAGTACGTCATCCTTATTTTTTTTGACGAAGTATTCGTACATCAGGTAGATGATAAGAATGGTCATGGTCCAGAGAAGTAACACCTCAATCAGTGACCAGAAAACGCTGGACCAGCCAACATTCTGGTCAATTAATGGTTCGGAAGGCCAGTTATTGCTCCATGTCCGATTTGTTCCTTCACGCTTTGACGAAGCCACAAGCTGGCCCCAGTCAAAGAATGCTGCAATCTTTCTTGCTTCTTCCGTTTTGATTACGCCGCCGGGCCACGCCAGCTTCTTGTCTCCATTTACCAGAAAGTTTATCCAGTATTGAGCAGTCTCCTCATAAGCATCAGAAGATTCATAAGAATACGCAACAGTACCCTTGTTCAGAACAGTCTTGTTTAAATCGGCTTTAACCATTTCCTTGATTTTCCCCCGCTGGACATCGGTCAGTTCAGCGGTGGAAACACCAAATTCCTCATTGGCATAGGCATCGTACAGCGCCATAATGCGCCGATGCATCGTTTCTTCAGTGAAGTCGGGCCCAAGGTATGCACCCATGCCCAGCATGGTGCCATAGTCCATCAGGTCAAATTCCTGGAAGTAGCCCTTCCCTGCCACCACGTCATCATAGGTATAGAGAATTGAACCACTCGAAGACACGACTTTTTGCGGAATCGGTGGAACCTCTTTCACCAGTAAGCTGGTAAATCCAATCAGTGCCACGACCATCACGATGGCGGTAACCCAGAACACCGTGTATAATCCCTTCTTACTCATTAACTTGTCCAACCAGGATTGATCCATTGCGACCTCCTTTTCAAATCATAGCGCCGCCCGGATTTCATCAAACCTGCTGCTTTCCGATTATGTCGGATCGCATCCGGGTTTTGCTTAGTTGATCATGGCAGAATTGTAGCAGAAAAAATTGATTCTTATCAAAAACGGAAAGATTAGGGAAGAAAGCTCCCCAAAAAATTTGGAATTGAGCACTGAAAGCTGTTGGATTCAAGCTCAGAAAATACGGTACAATGGGCCAATTGAGGAGGTGGGAATGAAACGCTGGAAGGCACTGCTTTCTGATGCCGGCCTGCTGTATTGTGCAGCAATCTGGGGTGCAACATTTTTCATGGTCAAGGATGTTTTGCAGCATGTCTCACCATTGGGACTACTTGGCTACCGGTTTCTGATTGCGGCTTTGTTGATGCTTGCCATTCTCATTCTCTTAAAAAGGAATCCATTTTCCAACTGGAAACAGGGCCTGATTCTCGGCTTCTTTCTCTGGACAATCTACGTTCCCCAGACCATCGGCCTGAAGTTTACAACCGCATCGAATTCCGGCTTCATCACCGGCCTGTTTATCGTATTTGTACCAATTTTTTCGTTCATTTTT
>CBEUWV010000419.1:0-1583 GCA_965546895.1 uncultured bacterium | reverse complement strand
AGAGCAGGTCGAGCCCGTTTGCCGGCCCGTGCGCTCCCGCATACACAAACACAACCCGGTTACCGTTTACATCCGGAAACCGCAACAATCTCGCGTCATCCAGTGCCATCCCCCACATCCCAGCGGAAAACAGCAACAATCCCACAAGAATCAATCGCTTCATAAGGACAATCCTCCCCTTTAAAATTCCTATAAGTTTTCTTACACATGCAATTATACGGAAGAACTGCCTTCCAGTTCAAAAAAATATAACCGCATGTCCATGTCCGCTCAACTCGCTCTCATTCAAATTTCCTCGTTGCCGGAAAACTGGATTTTTCAAGAGGCTTCTGGCATAATCAATACAAATTCAGAAAAAGGGAGTCAACGATGGCTTATGTTGTGGAAGTGACCCATTCAGACACTGGTAAAAAACAGCTCATCCCCGTAAAAGGGCGAATGATATTTATTGGACGCACCGCCGCAAACGACGTGACATTGAATGACAAAACGGTATCTTCCCGTCATGCACGGGTCCGCATCCATGAGGACAAAATTGAACTGGAAGATCTCAAGAGTGCCAATGGAGTCTTTCTGGATGGTGAACGGATAACCCGTACAGCTGACCTGAAGGAAGGAAATGAGTTCGGAATCGGGCCATATCTCCTTAAGATTCTGGCTCAGACTGCAGAAACAGAAGCCGCAGTGAAACAGGCAGAAGAAGAGGAAAAGGCTGAAGAAGAAGATTATCGCTATGATCCATTTGCGTTTGTAAAACCATTCCTGGAACCCATTAACGAATTTCTGGAGGCCGATGGCATATCGGAAATCATGATCAACGGCTGTGACAAGATTTACATTGAGACGGGGGGCAAAATTGTAAAGACAGACAAAAAATTCTCAAGCGAAAAAGCACTTCTGGCCGCAATCAAGAACATCGGTAGAACCCTCGGTAAGGAACTGAATGAGCAATCCCCCCGACTGGACGCGAGATTGGACGATGGCTCCCGTGTGGCAGCGGTGATTCCACCCTGCGCGATGACCGGTACCTACGTTTCTATCCGCAAATTCTCCAAGAAAGCCCTTGGCATTCAGGACCTTATCAACTTCGGAGCAATTACCGAACAGGCAGTACGCTTTATGAAATTAGTGGTAACAATGAAAAAGAACATTCTGGTTTCCGGCGGCACCGGTTCCGGTAAAACTACACTGCTCAACATTGTTTCCACCCTGATTCCCCACGATGAACGGATCCTGGTCATTGAAGATACCGCAGAGCTTCAACTCCAGCAGGAACATTGTCTCCGTATGGAAGCAAAACCAGCTGACAAGAAGGGACGTGGCGAAGTCACCATCCGGGATCTGCTTCACTCAACATTACGCATGCGGCCCGACCGAATTATTATCGGTGAGATCAGGGGTGGAGAAGCATTTGACCTGCTTCAGGCCATGAACACCGGTCATGGCGGTTCCATGTCCACCATTCACGCCAACTCTCCGAAAGACGCACTCTCCAGATTGGAAAATACAACATTGCAAAGCGGCATCGAACTTCCGCTCAAAGCAATTCGAGACCAGATCTCCTCTGCAATCAACATCGTAGT
>CBEUWV010000418.1:0-1585 GCA_965546895.1 uncultured bacterium | reverse complement strand
TTCCCGGAATGCGGCAATAACTTTTGCCTCCAGGGGCCTGGCTACCCACTGTCGCTGATTTTTGGTAAAAAGGGCAAAGGCTTTTGCACCAATATTGTGCGCGTTCACCGGCGCATTATCCACACCGCCCGAAGCACTTACGTGAGCCCCTACGTATTTTCCTGTTTTCATATCCGGTTTTTGTCTTATGGGTTACAGTTCACCTTCTTGTGGGCAACAGAACGGTTCTGTGCTAATGAGCCTCGAGCCAGTTGTTTCCCGTGCCATAATCCACAATCAGCGGAACTTTCAGGGAAACCACCTGCTCCATTTCGCGTACCACCATGTCACGCAAATTGTCCAATTCGGGCCTGAAAACATCAAACAACAATTCGTCATGTACCTGCAGAATCATTTTCGAGCGATATCCCGCACTTTTCATTTCCCGCCACACATTGATCATCGCCAACTTGATAATATCGGCAGCAGAGCCCTGAATGGGCGCATTGATGGCATTTCTTTCTGCCATCCCTCTGACCACCGAGTTGGAAGAATGAATATCCCTGAGGTACCGGCGCCGTCCAAAAATGGTTTCGGCGTATCCCTTCTTTCTGGCTTGTTCAATGCTCTGGTCCATATATACTTTTACTCCGGGGAAAGACCGGAAATAACCATCAATCAAATCCTTTGCCAGTGTCCGGGAGATGTTCAGTCGCTGAGCCAGGCCGAATGCACTGATTCCATAAATAATGCCAAAATTGGCTGTTTTTGCCTGGCTTCTCATTTCGCGGGTTACTTTCTCTTCGGGAATATTATTGATCCTGGCAGCTGTTGCCGTATGGATGTCCCGGTTTGCACGGAATGCCCGGATCATTTCCTCATCACCGCTGAGGTGGGCCATGAGCCGCAATTCTATTTGGGAATAGTCAGCAGACAGAATTACATGGTCGTGGTCGGCCGCTACAAAGGCTTTCCTGATTTCCCTGCCCCGCTCCTCGCGGACCGGAATGTTTTGCAGATTCGGATTTACTGAACTCAACCGGCCTGTTACGGCAATAGCCTGATTGAATTCGGTGTGTATGCGTCCCGTTACCGGATTCACCAGTGTGGGCAGGGGCTCAACATATGATGACAAAAGTTTTCTCACAGAACGGTATTCCAATACCTTGTCAACAATCGGATGTGCCCCGCTCAACTGCATCAGGGTTTCTTCACTGGTAGAGTATTGTTTTGTTTTCGTCCTTCTGATTTTGTCCGTTATTTTAAGTTTTTCAAACAGAATGACACCCAGTTGTTTCGGAGAAGAAACATTGAATGGTTCTCCGGCAAGTTTGTGGATATCCTGTTCCAGTTTTTCAAGGACTTTTCTCAGTTCCCCGGCATATTGATCGAGGATGTTTTTATCCAGTCTGCATCCCGCCCGTTCAATTTCCAGCAACACTTCAATCAGAGGCATCTCGATTTTTTCAGCCAGCGTGAGTTGGTTCTCCTGTTGCAACTTTTCATGTAATATCGTGTAGAGTTGCCAGGTAATGTCCGCATCTTCCGCAGCATATTCCTTAAGCTGTTCCGGATCGGCATCCCGCATAGACTTCTGTGTTGACTT
>CBEUWV010000417.1:0-1586 GCA_965546895.1 uncultured bacterium | reverse complement strand
AGCAGCTGTGAATGTGGTTCTGGATTTTATTCTCTACCAAACACCACTGAAGCAGGGGGGTATCGCACTTGCAACCGCCATTTCACAGGCTTTGCAGGTTCTGTTGCTTTTTTTTGCACTGCACCGTTATCCCGTTCGTATCCGGATGAGCCGTATCCTGGCAACCTTGGGGCAATTGATTTTCGCGTTGTTATTTTTTGTTCCGGTTCTCGTTCTCGGCAAGTTGTGGATGCCGGAAACCCTCCATTTTCTTCCTCTTTTTCTGTGGCTTACAGGAATTGCCTTTGTGGCCTTTCTACTTTATGGAACAGTAAGCTATGGTTTTCTCCGGTCCCGGCGAACCGATAAGATGAAAGTGGTACTCACGGGAGGCGGCACGGGGGGGCACGTTTATCCATCTTTATCCATCTATCAGATTCTTCTGGATAAAAATAGAATTTATCAGGTCAGATACTGGGGCATCCGGGGTAGGGCAGAAGAGCTCATTGTGCCGAGAACCAATATTCCGCTGGAGTTTGTGCCTGCCGCGCCAGTTGCCGGTGGTTCATCTGTGGCGAAACTCAGGTCTGCATTCACAATTCTCCGGGGCACATTAACCGCAATGGCAAAACTGTTGCGGTTCAGACCGCATCTTGTCGTAGCCGCCGGTGGGTACGTATCAGCCCCTGTTGTGTTCGGCGCATATCTCCTGAAACCCTTCCTGAAATTGAAAATTGTTATTGATGAACAGAACATGGTGCCGGGTCTTTTGAACAAGGTGGCCTCACTGATGGCGGATGCCGTGCTGGTTAATTTTCGGGAAAGCGCTTACTTCATGTGGAGCAACCGTTGCGTGTACACCGGATATCCAGTCCGTCCTGACTACCTGAAACGGGAAAAATCCCGATCTGAACTGAGAAAAGAACTGGGAATTCCGGAAAATGCCTTTCTTCTGGTGGTGTCCGGTGGTTCAATGGGCGCAAGAGCCATCAATCGATGCCTTGCCGATGCCATGGACCAGCTTTCTGAAATGGACAACCTGTTCATTGTGCACAGCATCGGGATGAGCCAAACCCCTGATTACCACGCACTGAATGACACTGTCCATCGCTTGACTGCGTCTATGGGGAAAAGTTTTGAAAAAGACACTCTAGAAGTTCGTCGATCGGATGGAAGTATTTTTTACCGCGGTTCCACCTATTTTCATAATCTTTACCACTATCAGCAGGCGGCAGACCTGCTGGTATGCCGGGCGGGAGCCGGGGCGTTGGCTGAATCCATGGCACTTGCCAAGCCCACTCTGTTGATACCAAAGAGAGGACTTCCGGGGGACCATCAGGAGCTGAACGCCATCAGCATTGCCGAGCAGGGAGCTATGGATGTTCTTTTTGAAGAGGCTGGTTCGGGAAGTGAGGTGGACAGGATTCCGGTGCCCCTGTTTCTGGAGCGTGTCGGCAAACTCATGGATGATAAAGCATACCGGAATAGCCTGGGAGAATCCGCAGGACGGATCTTTTTCCGTCATTCTGCTGAACGAATTTATAACACAATTGATCGGGTAATCCGTCAGAAGGTAATCGAGGGCGAAACCCAGATCGTTGAACCCC
>CBEUWV010000416.1:0-1597 GCA_965546895.1 uncultured bacterium | reverse complement strand
CTTTTCTTTACTTAACCTTAAACTCAACCTTGTCCCTCCTTGTCTTTTAATATCTCGCCCGGATTCCAAAAGTGAAGTGGAACCCGGCAGATGGCCAGTAATAGTTTTCATCCGCCCACGCGTCGTAGTACCCCGCGGTGTAGGTCAGTTTGTTCAGGATGTTGTTGAGTTTGAGGTTCAATTCGAGTTCCTGGAGCCGGCCAATTCGGGGCAGTTTGAAGCGAAACCAGGCATGAACCAGGTTGTAAGACGGAATGGTTCTTGACGCTGTTTCGGTGTTGTCCAGGTATTGTTTCCCGAATGCCTGCCAGCGAATGGCTGCGGTGATTCTGTCCGTTCGCCAGGAAAGTGTGGTGTTGGCAATGGTGTCCGGGAAGCCGGCAATTGTGTTCCCGGACAAATCCACATCCATGGCCTGACCGCTTTCCCAGTTGTAGTCGTGAAAGATAAATTTGTCAAAGTAGTTGTCGTTGAGAGAATAATTGATGTCCAATTGAAAATGGTGGGGCAGTTTGAATGTGCCGGAGAGCTCCACTCCCCGGTGAACCGTCCGGTCCGCATTGCCCCGGATGGGAAATCCATCGTCATTCACCTGGCCAAAAGAGACGATTTCATCGTGGAAATCCATATAGAACAGGTTGGCCCGAAGGGTCATAGAATCAGTTGTGTGAGCAACTCCGGCTTCATAGTCCAGGAGTTTTTCCGGCCGGACTTCAGGGTCAAACCAGCGGACCCGGACAACCTGTCCGCTTTCCAGTACCGGTTGACTCCGGGAAAACAGCGGGGTGACCCCGAGATCATCCGGGCCGTACCAGGTATCGTACAGTTCGGAATCCGCCGGTTCCCGATGGGCGGCGGAGACGTTGGCGTACACGTTCAGGGTGTCGGTGAGGTTGAGGTTGACGCCAGCCCGGGGATTCCAGAACCGGTATCGGACCCGAAAATCGTTCAGGAGGCTCCCGCTGAAGTTGCCAACAGCCTGTTGCGCCAGGCCATAGCTCATGTATTGGTAATGCAGATTGGCCATCACGGTAATCCGTTCGGTGGGATGGTAAAGCTCATTGATGTAGGCGGTGGCGTATTTCTTGCCGCTGAAGTAGCGGTGATAAACGAAATTCGGCTGGAAATCAGGTATATCCGTTCCGATAATACCGTCCACCTCACCCCAGTGGTGGGAATTGTAGCTGCTGAAATAGGTGCCGATTGTCAGGTCACCGTTATCGTGGTGGATGCCCAGTTCACTGACCCATCCATACTGGTTCTTTTTCACCCATTTCTGCCGGATGATGTCTGCTCTCGGTGCGTCATCTTCCGTCGGCCAGAGCCCGTATTCGTATAAGTCTCGCTGGGGCTTGTATTGTTCATAGTAGCCCCGGCCATGGATGTAGAACAGGGTGTTTTTCCAGTAGGAGTTTTCGCTCAGCATAATGGTGTGGTGCAGTTCATAGTGAGGTTGGCTGAAGTTGTCCACAGTATTTGGGTAGGTGATGGGATTGTCACGGTGATTCACTTTGAGCACACTTTCCGGCGATGCCTCCCAGGCAGCGTGGGCAATTTCGTTTCCGGTGTAAGCTACGAAGCGGGTCAGGGACCTGTC
>CBEUWV010000415.1:0-1605 GCA_965546895.1 uncultured bacterium | reverse complement strand
GATGGGCCTTTCGTCCTTTGTGTTAAATTCTCTTTCTGCTCATCCCCCTCTTCCCCCTCTGCGCCCTCTGCGGTGAAATCTCCTCCCTCCCTTCTGCGCCGCTATTGTACCATTTCATCATTTATGCAACATTTCATTTCCCTTCGCGTTACAATACAGGTGAATGAAAATTGAAGGAGGAATTTATGAAATATTTTGCCAGATTCGCAATGGTGCTCGCTATCGTGGCCCTCACCGTTGCACCTGTGACGGCCAAAAAAACCCGGCCCACCGGACTGACACCTGAAATGCTCAATGAGCTCTCCAAATCCATAAAGATGGACAACCACCTGACCTTCGCACGAAACGCCCTTGCAGATACCGATGCTGCCAAATTGACCTTAAACCGGGATCTGATCAACAGCATTGATGACAATTTTTCACACCGCATTAAAGATATGTCCATCACCAACCAGGAGCGTACGGGACGCTGCTGGATGTTCGCCGGACTCAATATTCTCCGTCCCATTGCCGCGAAAAAACTGGGAATTAAGGACATTGAGTTTTCTCAAAATTACGTGTTTTTCTATGACAAACTGGAAAAAGCAAATATGTTTCTGGAAGCCGTCATGAAAACCCGGTCCCTGCCGATGGACAATCGCTACATTGAATTTCTGATGAACCACACGACCCCGGATGGCGGTTACTGGGTCGGGCTGGCTGAACTGGTAAAAAAGTATGGTGTGGTTCCAAAAGATGTCATGCCGGAAACGTATGCGTCTTCACATTCCGGTACCATCAACCGCACCCTGGATTTCAAACTGAAAGAATACGCCCTGAAAATCAGGGCTGAAAAAGACGTGGAAAAGCAAAGCGCTTTAAAGATCCAGGCATTAAAGGATGTCTACCGGATTCTCGCTGTTAATTTTGGAATCCCCCCAAAAAGTTTCCAGTGGCGGTATAAAGATAAGGATAAAAAGCTCACCGCCTACAAGACCTACACCCCTGTCCAGTTTTACAATGAAGTCATCGGCGCGCCCCTTGACGATTACATGACTCTGGCGTCAGTACCCACAAGGGAATTCGGCAAACTCTACCAGATTGACCTGGATAAGTCCGTGTACGACCGGCCCAACCTCACATTTGCCAATGTGGATACGGATACCCTGCGGCAGATGGCGCTGAAAAGTGTGCTGGCAGATGACCCTGTCTGGTTCGGCTGTGATGTAGGCAAG
Organism: uncultured bacterium; assembly: GCA_965546895.1. Taxonomy (GTDB): domain Bacteria; phylum Acidobacteriota; class Holophagae; order Thermotomaculales; family Thermotomaculaceae; genus UM-FILTER-49-7. Next base: position 391 of record CBEUWV010000415.1, on the reverse strand, counting down.
GAATCCTCCAGTAAAAACGGCATCATGGCACCGGGCATCTATGACTTTTCTTCCCTGTATGGCATAGACTTCAAACTGACTCGGAAGGAGATGTTTGAAACCTATACCAACACACCTACCCATGCCATGGTTTTCACCGGAGTGGATATGAATGGTGAACAGCCAAGCAAATGGCTCGTGGAAAACTCATGGGGAAAGAAATTCGGTCATAACGGGTTCTATTACATGGCTGATAAGTGGTTTGATTACTACATCCAGGTGGTGGTGGTTAAGAAAGAATTTGTCCCAAAAGATGTATTGAAAATTTTCAAACAGCATGCCACACTTCTGCCGCCCTGGGATCCCATGTACAAAGTGCTGACACTTGGGCAATAGATACAGTAGGAGTAGG
>CBEUWV010000414.1:0-1613 GCA_965546895.1 uncultured bacterium | reverse complement strand
ATTACCTTACGGCTTCGTTCTGGTTGCTGCCGCTTATAACTCTTTTTTCCCTCGCCATCGCTTCTCTTTCAATGCTGATGGCCACAACAGTTCGTAATCCCGACAGAATATCAACGGCTGCTATCATCCTGACATTGCCATTGGCTGCACTGGGCGGCTGCTGGTGGCCGCTGGAGGTCGTCCCGAAATTCTGGCAGAAGCTGGCCTGGTACCTTCCAACCGGAAACATTCGTGACGTATTTTCCAAGTTGTTTATACACCAGATCAGACTTGCAGACATCGCACCGAACGCCATTTACCTCATCATGCTTTCAATCATCTTAACCGTCGCCGCCGTCTACCGTTTGCGTAAGAACATGACTTGATTGTCCGATAAGTTACACACAGTTTTGAAACCGGGCCTTGCAATCATCCGCAAGGCCCCTTCTTTATTCAAGTATTGCTTTCAGCATGCGTCTATCTGCCTCTTCCACCATTTTCATGGATTTTCGAACGATACCGGAAAACATCCACGCCATAAGTCCAACATTCATCTTGGCAATGTGAACGCTTCCATCTTACAATTCATATACGGCCCAGGAACAGGGCATAATACCCCCCATCTTGTCATTTTCGCTGATCCCTTATTAGCTAGGGGCGCATTGCATACAAAATAGACCATCAAATTTCTGAAGTTCTCCGGCGACAGCCCCTTCTTCCGGAAAGTCTCACAAAAATGCCATTTGGGAATCGGAAATCCCCAACCATGCGCCTTGAAGGCGTCCAGAGTGTTCTCCAGAGTCTGGCACGTCTCTCCAAAAGACCGATTGGATTTGTAGCGAATGATCATCCGTGTCCGCATGAGTTTCAGAACGAGGAATCCGGTCAGGATAATGCCGACCAGGACACCTATCAAAATTCCGATAATCATTGTGAGCTTTACCTCCGCATTCTACTTTCTCAAAAAAAAGATACGCGAACCCCGAAGAAGTGTTGAAATCTTGTTAAAAATCTATAGATAAGGACATTCCTATGAACTAAACTTGCAACATTCCAGATCAAATGACTTCTCAACCCAAAAAACAGTCCTTAAAAAGGGTACCCGCCACCCTGCGGTGAAAATTCTTTTCCTTATTTTCTTTCTCTGGCTTTACTTAAACTCAGACTCAGACTTAAACTTGAACTGGCCCTGAAGGCGCTTCTCAGGAAGCGGCAAACAACTTTTTTACGGTTTTTTCAGCGGCGGATATGATTTCTTCTTCGCCGGGAACATAGCCATCCTGCATGAGGATATTTCCATTGCAGATGGTCGTGTCCACCAGCGTGCCTGAGGCGGCATAGACAAGATTTGATATCGGATTGTGCAGTGGGGTAATGGTCGGGTGCTGTTTCAGTAGGACAAGGTCCGCGGCATCTCCTTCTTTTAGTTGATTTACCGGGACACCGACAATTCTGAATCCTTCCGTCGCAATTCCCAGAATTTCAGTCGCATCGGGACTGGCCGCTGAGTCATTGCGCCACTTCTGGAGGAGCGCGGCAGTTTTCATCTCATCCACCATATCCAGGTTGTTGTTGGAAGCCGCACCATCGGTACCCAGCGCAATTCGCATCCCCCGGCCCATCAGCTCCCTCAT
>CBEUWV010000413.1:0-1614 GCA_965546895.1 uncultured bacterium | reverse complement strand
CGTCGGCTTATGTTTATGATGCCGCAGGCGGTGAAATCCGTTTCAACAACAAAGACGTCGACCCCATAACCTCGAAGGCATGGAATACATTCTGAGTTCAGTATTTTAATTGGTCCAGTTTAATTCACAGAACGACGAGGTTCTGATCAAGGTCGTTTATTACGGCCCGGGTCTTTCGGGAAAAACCACGAATCTCAGGGTTCTGCACCAGCTTATTAATCAAGAAACCCATACGGAACTGTTCTCCGTGGATACCATGGAGGACAGGACCCTTTTTTTTGACCTGATGCCGGTTCAATTGCCGGTATCAGGTCGAATTTTGAAATTTCAGGTTTATACCGTTCCCGGCCAGGTCCACTATGATTCCACCCGCAGAATTATTCTTTCCGGCGCGGACGGGGTTGTTTTTGTAGCTGACAGTCAGGCAGACAAAATGGCCGAAAACGTGGAATCCCTCAACAATCTGCACAAGAATCTCAATGCGAATCGTCTGAATATCAAAACCATCCCCCTGGCGCTCCAATTCAACAAACGGGACCTGGAAAATGTCGCAGCATTGCAATTGATGAACCAGCGATTGAATTTTCGAAACTGCCCCAGCTTCCCGGCAGTTGCCCTGACTGGACAAGGCGTAATGGATACCTTTCGGCAGATTGTACAGGATGCCACTGCTTATCTTACTGAAAAGTACCACCTGGTGCGTGACCCACTGGAAAAAGAACGGATTCGGGTGGAACTGGACAAGCTCCTGCCGGACAGAGAATTGGAAAGACCGATACAAATTGAACCTGAAAAGGATGATGCGCACACTACAACCCTCAGTTATCTGGGAAATGAGGGAAAAGTCACAGAATCAGAGATCTTGGAGAAAGCGGTTATGGCGGCCGAAGATTCCGCCAATCTGGTAAACAAAGTCAAACAATTGAATGCCGAACTCGCTGAAAAGAACAAAAAACTCAACACGCTTCTTGAAGAAAACCGCTACATCCGAAAATTTCTTGAATCTGTTTTCCATCACGCCGGCCTCCCCATTGCGACAATCAGCCGACAGGGTATCATCACCAACTGGAACAGGTCCGCCGAGAAGGTCTTCGGGTATCCCAAAGCAAAGGCAAAGGAACTTTATTTCTCTGAGCTTGTCTCAGAAGCTTCAATTCTTGATCTGCAAACCCTGGTGTCACTGGTAACTTCCAAGAACCAAACCCTCAATGCCAGGCTGCAAATGGTAACGGCATCCGGCAAAACTCTTCATCAGTCCTGTGTTCTTTCTCCAATAACGGATGAGAGTGACCGCGTCATAGCCATCACAGCCATTCTCTCTCCGACAAATGAGTAGGAGTAGGAGTAGGAGTAAGAAAGTGAAAGTGCGAGTGCGAGGCACTTCTTTCTTTATTTAAACTTAGACTCAAACTTAAACTTTTCCCACCCATCACACATCACTCATCACTTCTTTCTTTACTTAAACTTAGACTCAAACTTAAACTTTTCCCACACATCACTCATCACTTTCCGATCAGAAAACAGAACACTTCTTTTCTTTACTTGATTGTACCTGGCTTCAAAAGAAATGGTGTGCCCAGAGGGACTCGAACCCCCAACCTCTTGGTTCGTAGC
>CBEUWV010000412.1:0-1620 GCA_965546895.1 uncultured bacterium | reverse complement strand
CCCCTTAACCTGCGCGTTTACGCGGTGGGAAAGGTTGCCTTTCTCCAGTTGTTCCGCAGCGTGAGCAATAATTCTGATACCGGAAACGGCCCGCTTTGATGCAATCCAACCGAGTAGCAGGGCACACACCAAAACGAAAAACACCGTTCGGTAAAAAACTTCCCGAAATTCCTCCAGGATGCCGGCCACATCCTCTGTGGAGGATCCCACAATTAAGATTGTGCCGCCAGTCAGTTTGTGATAGCAGATCCGCATAGGGAATGAGTTTGTGACCTTCACGGTCATGAATTCGTTGGCCACGTATGTGTCCTGGTTAGAGATCAAGGCGTTCATCGTCATCGGTGAAAATTTCGCACCGAAATGAAACAGTTCTTTGTTTCCGTCTGTCAGTAAGCAATAAAAATCCTTATCTGCATCCGATGTCAGGGCTTCATCTTTCAGATCAGACAACAGACCAGAAAGCCCAAAGGATTTGTAATGCTCGATAAATTCGGAAGTGTCATTACGTAACTCCCTGTCCTTTCTATTCATCAAAGCGGTTCTGAGCATCATTCCAACAACGAGAAAAACAAGTAATGATGAAAAAAGAAAAGCACCGGAAATCAGCAAATTCAGTCGGAATTGCAACGAAGTCGTTTTACTCCTTATCTTCCAGAACATACCCTGCCCCCCGGATTGTATGGATCAGCTTCTTTTCAAAATCCCTGTCTATTTTGTCTCTCAGACGACAAACCCGGGATTCTACAACATTTGTCTGGGGATCAAAATTATAGTCCGAGACATGTTCCATAATCATGGTTCTGGACACCACTCTTCCCGCATTACGCATCAGATATTCCAGCAACGCAATCTCCCGGGGCTGCAATAGGATTTCTACTCCATCACGAATAACCTTATGCCGCATCCGGTCAAGAATCAGGCATCCCACCTGCAGCAAGGGACCGTCATCCAGTTTATTTGCCCGCCGGAAGAGAGCCTCAATCCTTGCCAGCAGTTCAGAAAATGCGAAAGGTTTGACCATATAGTCATCCCCCCCCGCCTTCAATCCTTTAACACGGTCATCCACGGTGCTTCTGGCAGACAGAAATAAAACTGGGGTTGTGACCTTATGCGACCGCGCTTCTTGAACTACACCAATGCCGTCCAAGCCGGGTAACATAATGTCAACAATGGCAACATCATATTGTCTGTCACTGAGCAATGCCAGGCCATCTGGACCATTATCAATCCAATCTGCAGTATACCCTTCCTGGCTCAAGCCCTGAACAATGAAATCGGCCGTTCTCTTGTCATCTTCAATAAGCAGACATTTCATTTTCAACTCCCTGGAAACATATTCTATCAGATTTGCCAATCCGGCACATAAAACCGTTAAACAGAAGCCCCGAAAACCAGCCTGGCAATCAAGTACTCACCTGTTGGAGCAACAAACGCACCTGCTGCATAGGGGGGCAATCCTCGTGCCCGTTTCGGCGACTGTGCGGTGAAATCCCTTCGGGATGAGTAGGGGGCAGAAAGTGCGAGTGAAAGTGCAAGTGCGAGGCAGAAGGGAATGAGGGGGAAAAGAAGTTTGAGTTTAAGTCTGAGTTTGAGTTAAGAATGGGAAGCTGCTTGTTCCCT
>CBEUWV010000411.1:0-1627 GCA_965546895.1 uncultured bacterium | reverse complement strand
CAAGTCACGAATCACAAATCACGGTCGAGCAAAGCGAGACTCAACACAAAGGCACAAAGGTCAGAGGGGGAAAGAGATGCGTGGGAAAAGTTTAAGTTTGAGTTTAAGTTTAACTAAAGAAAGGGAATTGCGAATTCCCTTCTGCCTTGCACTTGCACTTTCACTCGCACTTTCTTACCCCTACTCCTACTCTTGGCGAAGACAGAAAAGGACTCAACACAAAGGCATTGAGCGAATTGAAACCGGCGGGTTGATTGCCGCCGTCCCTTAAGCTTTCACTTCACCGCTTTTGACCAGGCCAATCTTGAACAACACAGGACCGACAATCTGATTGATGGCAATTACTGAAATAATGATGGCTTTAAGTGGCTGTCCCCATTGAGGGAAAGCCTTTTCAACAAGAATGGCAATGCTCAATGTCAGGCCTGCATTGGTGAGGAAACCGGTCCATGCGTATTTGCGTACGGCCTCAGTGCTCCCTGTGAGCTTTGCGCCAAGGAGCGTGGAGAAGAAGATGAGGGCGGCTCTGAGCCCAACGAACAGGATGACAAGGACGTAAACCGAACCGAAATAGGAAAAATCCAGCCCCGCACCGGCAATGGAAAAGAAGATGACGTAGATGGGCAGGTGACTTTTTTCAATTCCTTCAATCATCAAGGGGCCCTGTCGGGAAAAATTTTGAACAACAAAACCGGCGATCATACACATAAGCATTTGCTCCAGCCCGACAAAATGGGCCAGTTCGTTGGCAAGAAAGGCGGCCATGACAATAAACACTGTGATTTCACGGGCCACAAAGCGGTAAAATAGGATCATCAGTCCACCGTATACCAGACCTGCTGCGATGGACAGAAAGATATGGCCGAAGGTGTGGAACAGGAAGGACAGTGAGAACGGTGCTTCCCCACCAATACCCCGAATTACACCCATTGCAAGTGCGAACAGCAGAAGAACAACGACATCTTTCACCATGGTCACACCGAGGACTACGTCGGTGAATGGTCCACTTGCCCGATATTCGTTGATGATTGCGATTGTAGATGCGGGGGACTTTGCAACAGCAACCACAGACAGCATGATGGCTGCCATCCAAATTGTTTTCATGTCGGAGATACCCTGAACACCCAATAAGCTTAGAAATGGGGCCAGGACGATTAACATACCAGCGAAAATCAAGAGGGTATGGCTCAGGGTAATGCCTGAAATGGTTTTTACATTTTCCCGGAGGTTCTTGAGTTTCAATTCTCCTCCGGCCGTCAATGCGATGAAACTCAATGCGATTGTATTAATAAACTCAAGGGCCTGTATGTCCGTATGAGAAATAAAGCCCAGTACAGATGGACCGAACAGAATACCGGCCAGGAGGTTGCCGGTAAGGGCGGGAAATCCAAGTTCTCTTGCCAGGATACCGGAAAGGTATGCCACGATAATTAAGAAACCCAGTGCCAGGTATGGGCCGACGATAGAATCGTGGGGCACTGAACTGCTCCCGGCTAATATCAGGAAAAATAATGTGGCTATAACGATGATGTTAATAAACAAACTTGCAATATTCTTCCAGTTCAACTGACGCCCTCCTTCTTTCCGGAAAGCACACCAATAGCCTGGAGAACCATAACGGCTACCA
>CBEUWV010000410.1:0-1634 GCA_965546895.1 uncultured bacterium | reverse complement strand
ATTTCGGCAATTTCCTGGTTCTTGTCCACATATTCACCGTCTTCCACCAGCCATTCGGCTACTTCGACCTCGGTAATCGATTCTCCCGGGCTGGGTATTTTGATTTCTAACTTCATGGGGATCTGGGATTATATTGAGAATTTTGATTCCTTTTCTATATATTGGTGAACCTTGAGAATTTCCTGCCTGGATTTACCCTCCACACATTGTAACCCGCAATAGACGTTCTGAAGTTCGCAGGTACAGGGGCGGAACACCTTGCCAATGATCTCTTCCTGTCCTTTAACGTGCAGTCCCTGCAATCCTGAAGCAGGGCTTCCACTGGCCAGACGCGCTACCGGAACGATTTCCGTTCCTTCCAGATAACTGCGGATATATCTCCAGGCGCCCATATTCTCCGGTTCTTCCTGAACATACAGGGTGAGCATGTTATTCCTGTATTTATTCAAAATGGCCCTGATTTCCTTTTCGGGGAAGGGATGCAACTGTTCGATCCGTACCAGTGCAATATCGCGGACTTTTAATTCTTCCTTACGTTTGAGCAGGTCGTAATAAATCTTTCCGGAACAAAGCACCACCCTTCTGACTTCTTCCACATCGACATTTTCATCATCGATGATCCGCTGGAAGCGACCCTGTTCCAATTCTCCGAAAGTGGAGGTGCATTTGGGATGACACAGCAGGCTTTTCGGGGTGAAGACGATGAGCGGAAGGCGGTAACCGGTTTTTACATGGGCGCGCAGCAGATGAAACAGATTGGCGGGGGTGGTCGGATTGACAACATGAATATTGGCATCTGCCGCCATGGAGAGAAAGCGCTCGATCCGGGCACTCGAATGCTCGGGCCCCTGCCCTTCAAAGCCGTGTGGCAGAAACAACACCAGCCCGTTCAACAGACCCCATTTCTCTTCTGCTGAAGAGATGTACTGATCCAGGATAACCTGAGCGACATTGTAAAAGTCACCAAACTGCGCCTCCCAGATGACCAAATGGTCGGGATGATCCATGGCGTATCCGTACTCAAAGCCCATCACCCCGTATTCGGAAAGGGGAGAATTGTAAATTTCAAACGGGGCCTGATGTGTATCTATATTTTTCAGCGGAAAATAGGGTTCGCCGCTATCTTCCTGAATATAGGCTGCATGCCGGTGTGAGAAAGTCCCACGCACCGAATCCTGGCCGCTGATGCGCACCGGCGTTCCTTCGGTCAGGAGCGTGGCATAGGCGAGCAGTTCTCCCATCGCCCAGTCGATTCTATCTGAATCAATATTTTTCTTCCGGTCGGCCAGCAGTTTGACGAGTTTTCGGAAGAATTTTTTGTCCCCTGGCAGGTCGTTGATTTTCAGAGCCAGTTGACGAAGTTTATCCTTGTGTACACCGGTTTTGGGGCCTTTCATCAAATCTTCCACTTTGGGATAGCGGAAGTTTTTCCAGTCTTTGATCAGAAACCGGTCGATATGGACGGATTCGCTCTTTTTGGACAGGGCGTATTTTTCTTCCAGAATCTCATCGTAGTCTTTCTGGGCCAGCTTGATTTCTTCTTCAGTGTATATTCCGCTTTCGATCAGTTTTTGTGCATAGATATCCCGGGGATTGGTGTGTTTGCTGATGGCTTGATACAAGGTGGGTTGGGT
>CBEUWV010000409.1:0-1640 GCA_965546895.1 uncultured bacterium | reverse complement strand
AAATTGCCTTGGATAACTCATTTTCCGCCTGGTTCACGGCCAGGCGATACCGCCGATCGTCAATCCGGACAATGACCCCGCCCTTCTTGACACGGACACCGTTTTGAAAAACACCACCCACCACCCGGCCTTCCACACGGGCCGTTACCGATTGCTTCCGACGACATACTACCCGGCCCTGTGTACGGATATCTTTGACCAGTGTCCCGCTCTTCGCCACCGCCGCATTTACAATCACCGGGACTTCCTGCTTCTCCGTCTTTTCAGTTGGAGCAGGTGTTTTCGGACCAGTCTCCGCCTGTCCGGTACTACAGGAAATCATTGCCACTATCACGGAAAAGCCTGCGAGAATCATTGCCATTCGCTTCATGTTCAACACGTTGAAAACCCACCCCTTTTATCAAAAATCCTGTGTAAACATAATATCAGATTCATGGGAAAAGTACCACGGAACGGGAAAAAGAATTTTACAGCAGAGCGGACGGAAGGAAAGAAAAAAGTATGTTCTTTTGGCAATAGAATCCACTGTGGAAACCGAAACGATTTCTTTTGCTGAAGCCTATTTGCGTGGTTTGCTATTTTGCTCTCTCTTGAACTTTATTTTAAACAGCTTCATGCCGGATTGCCCGGCCTCCTTGTATTTCGCAAATGCGTACATGTACATGACATTTTTCCCTGTGCAAAAGAAGTTCACCGGTGTGAACTGTATGTATTCAGCTGGTATGTGAAACCGAATGCTGTACTTGTAGTGCAGATTTTCGTCCAGAATGTCAAAGGTGGGAAAATTTTGTTCCAGTGCTTTGCCGGTTTTCCGGTCATGCACAAACTGGGAATAGCCATCTTTGTCACAATTTGATCGCATCAGCCAGATTTCCCGTGTAACCGGATTGGATCTCACCGCACGAACAACGCCTCCATGACTGGGGATATCAGATTCACTCTTTAAAGGAAAACGACGATTTGTCTTTCCCCGGTCAAGCCATGTGTGACAGGAGAATTTATTCTCCTTCCCTTTCAGCAAAATACCCGACGCCAGATTGCAATAGAAATATTCTCCCGCCTCAAACCCTTCCATTAACGATACGTTAACTGCTTGCATGTATCTCTCAATGAATAACTTTCCCGGGCCCTGATTCATCTCCCACAGTTCACCTGAAATAATGCGGGCTGTTTCCGGACTGATGAAGTGTTGACTTGACTGAATCAACTGCTTCTTATTCCATTTGTACGTTGTCTGGAAGAGGACGTGCCCGCCTTTTTCCTGAAGCCAATTCGGAAAAAGAAAAAGTTGTTTTTCAAAAGCAACGGTTTTGACCACCGGCATAGGTGCATCAATTTTCCCGATCCAGAAAAGTGGCTGACCATCTTCGAAACTCCTCAGGATTATCTTCCCATGATTGTATAAACCCAGAATTTCATTCCCCAGACAGAACACATTATCCAGACGGAGCATCTCAGTGGGGGCCTGGCCTTCACGGACATGGACCACATGATGGATCGGCATTCCTTTTCTCAGGTCCTTGATAATAACAATGGCTAACTCTTTTTGTCTGTTTCCGCTGTCCCAGCTCAGAAACATATCCGGCGACGCCCAACTCTGTGTGCTGAATTGAAAAAATGAAAACTGTCCAGGAAATGCA
>CBEUWV010000408.1:0-1644 GCA_965546895.1 uncultured bacterium | reverse complement strand
AGGAAGAATTCATTTCCAAACTCATCAAAAAATATCAGCACGTATCTATTGGAGACCCACTGGATACCCGGACTGTTATGGGGCCGCTGGTGGACGAACAGGCGATTGTCGCATACGAACGTTCAATGGATGAAGTCAAGAAAGCCGGCGGGAAAATCCTGTACCCCGGTGAACGAATTGAAGGAAAAGGTTCTTTCGTGAAACCGTGCATCGCAGAGGTTGAAAACCACTTCAAGATTGTTCAGGAAGAAACCTTTGCTCCGCTTCTTTACATCATTGAAATAGATTCCATCGACGATGCCATTGAAAAACACAATGACGTACCCCAGGGACTTTCCTCTTCTATTTTTACCCGGAACTTCCATTACGCGGAGAAGTTTGTTTCTCCTGCGGGAAGTGATTGCGGAATGGCAAACGTCAATCTCGGAACTTCAGGCGCTGAAATCGGCGGCGCATTCGGTGGTGAAAAGGAAACCGGTGGCGGCCGTGAGTCCGGCTCCGACGCGTGGAAGCTTTACATGAGACGGCTGACATCTGCTATAAACTACGGTTCTGAATTTGTTCTCGCCCAGGGAATTAAGTTCGGGGAAGACGACTGATAGCAGTTAAAAAAATTAAAGAAGGGGGGGCAAAACAGCCCCCCCTTTTTTAAATTCACAAAAATCAATTTGCCAATGAATTACAGAGCAGCGTTATTTTCCCATTTACATTTTCAAGGGAAACCGTGGCCTTCCCTTTGTCGGAAACATGGATTCTCTTCCCATGCATCCGAGTCGCCCAGGACTTTTCCTTCCTTTTCTCCTTAAGACTGGTGCTTCCAGTAGCCGATTCCATGTCCAATTTCCCCAGGCAGGCCGTAGGGATTTGAACTGTCAGGCTCCCATTCACAAATTCTGCTTTTATCTTTTCCAGGTCAGGGGAAGCGGACTTAAGTTTCAGGCTTCCATTGATTGCATCAATTGCGATCCATCTTTTCACGTCACGAATATCGATGCAACTGTTTACTGCGTCAATGGATGCCCCTGTAATTCCTTTCAAATGAACGTCCCCATTCACGACATCAACACTGCAGAGTTTCATCGCATCAACGTTAACATCACCGTTTACAAGATCAACAGAGACATCCATTGGCGCCGGAATCGAAATCTCAAAATCAACAGTCATGCGAACAGAATTTCCAAGACCAAAAAAGGAATAGGTATGTGGTCGGGTTACCTCAATCTTCAACACACGATTTTGGCGGATGACCGAAATCTTAACTTTCCGGTAGTACCGTTCACATTCTTCGTCAGAGGGACCCTTTATGGTTACCTTTGCGTCAACATCAATTTTCACATTTTTCGGTGCCAGAAAGAAATGACAGTCTCCGTTCACATTATCCAGCGTTACCTTTTCGATACTGTCCGCATTTGAAATGCTTTTGTTAAAGCTGTCTGTCAAAACCGACGCAGCTGCCGGGGGCAGCATCAGCAAAAAGGATAAAATAATGAAAACAATTGGTAATCTGTTGTTCTTCATGTTTGCCCCCTCAACCTTCTCAAGTGTAAATACGAGAACTATTCCTGATTTGTTTCAAAAAGAAGTGATGGGTGATGGGTGATGGGTGGGAAAAGTTTAAGTTTGAGTCTAAGTTTAAGTAAAGAA
>CBEUWV010000407.1:0-1652 GCA_965546895.1 uncultured bacterium | reverse complement strand
TTAAGGGTTGAGAAAGAGATGTTCCGCCTTTTTTCCGAACCATTCGCTATCCACATTCCACCATCCACGGCGCCACAGGCGCCTGAAGTTGACTCCACCTGTCTTTCGGGGTATATTCAGCTTCGGAGGTGATGTATGAATCAGTATTCGGAAATTCTGCTGGACCATTTCCGCAATCCCCGTAACGTGGGGGAACTTCCCGATGCCAACGGTGTCGGAGAGGTGGGGAATGAAGCCTGCGGAGACATCATGAAACTCTATATCAAGGTAAACGACGAAGGAATTATAGAAGATGCCCGTTTTGAGACTTTTGGCTGTGCTTCTGCCATTGCTTCCAGTTCCATTGCCACGGAAATGATCATCGGCAAGCCGGTGGAGGAAGCCATTCATCTTTCCAACAAAGCCATCGCTGAGGCACTGGGCGGTATGCCCAAACATAAACTTCACTGCTCCGTGCTGGCTGTGGATGCCCTGGCCCGGGCGGTGGCCGACTACCACGGGGAAGCGGTTGAAGAATCGCCGGATCCGGTCATCTGCCATTGTATGGGCATCAAGAAAAGTGCAATCCTGGACGTAATTGAACACGGTGTCGACGATCTGGACGAGATTTCAGAACGGACGGAGGCGATGACCGGCGCCTGCGGCGGCGAAAGATGCCGTCCGGTAATTGAAAAAATGGTCAAGGATTTCTTTGGAGAAGAGAAATGAAACGGGTATACCTGGACCACAATGCCACAACCCCCATTCATCCGGAGGTGAAAGCTGCCATGATTGCCGCTATGGAAGTGTACGGCAATGCTTCCAGCCACCATTCCTTCGGCCGGGAAGCGCATGAGTTAATTGAAGATGCAAGAAAAACGGTTGCTGAAGCCCTGGGCGCGGAGACTGAAGAAATCATTTTTACAAGCTGCGGCTCGGAATCGAACAACCTGGTCATTAAAGGCGTAACCTGTGGCAACAGCATCTGCAAAATCGGGTGCGAAAGAAGCGAAGTTATTATCTCTGCCATTGAGCATCCTTCGGTACTGAATACTGCCAAGTGTCTGCAGGGAGAGGGAAAGACAGTCCATCTCTGCCCCGTGGACAAAAATGGCGTCGTGAAACTGGACGTACTGGAATCACTGATCTCGGACAAAACCGCCCTGGTTTCCATTATGTATGCCAACAATGAGACCGGAGCCATCCAGCCTGTTGAAGAAATCTCGAAACTGCTGGCCGGGCGGAACATTGTTTTTCATACCGATGCCGTCCAGGCATTTGGAAAACTTCCCATCAATGTGAAAGAACTGAACCTGGACTTCCTCTCCCTTTCGGGTCATAAAATATATGGTCCCAAAGGAGTTGGCGCACTGTACAAGAAAAAGACACGGAAGGTTTGTCCGCTGATTCATGGCGGTCACCATGAGTTCAATCTTCGGGCCGGAACGGAAAACACCGTCCACATCGCCGGATTGGGAAAGGCCGTGGAGCTTTCCATTGCCGACATGGACAGCGAATGGCAGCGATTGGGCGAACTCAGAAACTGGTTTGAGGCCGAAGTAATCCGCCGTATCCCTGAAAGTGTTGTCAATGGGGAAGAAACCTCACGAACAGCCCATACCAGCAATATTTCGTTCCGGTACATTGAGGGAGAATCCATTCTCTATGACCTT
>CBEUWV010000406.1:0-1653 GCA_965546895.1 uncultured bacterium | reverse complement strand
GCGGAGTATCTTCGGTTCAAGGTAATGTTGCCGCGCAATGTATCCATTCCTGCGGCAGAACATTTTACCCATGGTTTGGAGACGTTTCTGAAGCAGGACGATTCGGTGGGGAATTTGCTGTCCGTTGTGGGTGTAGACCCGACGGATTTGACAGCTGTAACAGAGAATTCCGGCCCCAACACGATCAACACAACGGTTCAATTGAAGGGAGACGAGGCCGCTCTTCGCAGACGCATCATTGGGTACTTTGACCACCAGCCGGCGGCAAGATTGATGTTTGAAAAAGGCCAGGACGAGTTTTCAATGGTGATGCGAACCGGAGCGTTGAAGGTTAAATTCCAGGCGGCGAAACGAAGGGACGCAATCGCATTGGCGATGAAAGTACGAAAAGCACTGGCTAAGGATTCCCGTGTGGTCGGCGTGACAGACGATGCTTCCCAAAATGGTGTTCAGGTTACCGAAATCCGATTCCGGCAGGATGAGCTGCTGAGGTATGGAATCAGTGCCAACTCCCTGGGAGATTTTCTGACTACGACCATTCGGGGTAAAATCCCCTCAATTCTTCGTTTGACGGACCGCAACTACAATATGCGGGTGCGAATGGATGAGAAGGACAGGTCACGGATGGACGATATTCTACAGACACCGTTTCTGAAACCCGGTTTACACCTGAAAGTGGGGGAACTGGTGACAGTGAAGGATGCTATAATTCCGGACCTTCTGGAACGGGAACAGCAGAATCCGATGGTGGTGTTGACTATGGCTCTGCGCCCTGGAGCGAACCCCGAAGAAGTGTTGAAAGATACGCTGGCAAAAGCCGCCCATCTCAAGGGAAACCTGCCTGTGGTTGTGACAGAGGGCCGGGAAATGCGGGAGATGAGTCAGTCATTGCAATCACTGACAGCCGCACTTCTCCTTTCCTTTGTACTGGTGTATCTGCTGCTATCTGCCCAATTTGAATCCTTTAAAATACCGTTTGTCATTATTTTTACCTATCCCATGGGACTGGCCGGAGCGTTCCTCGGCTTGATTCTTACCGGCATGACGCTGAATGTGTTGTCGGCTATTGGTCTGGTCATATTGACCGGAATTGTCGTAAACGATGCCATTGTCAAAGTGGATTGCATCCACCAGAAAGTGGGAGCCGGTATCGCTGTCCGTCAGGCTATCCTGGAGGCATCGGAGGAACGGTTCCGCCCCATCTGGATGACCACTATCACAACCGTGCTGGGGTTGGCCCCGGTCTTTGTGATTTCCGGTGCCGGTTCCGATTTGCTGAAACCCCTGGCGGTAACGCTGATATTCGGAATCACGGTTGCCACAACCTTGACCCTGTTCCTTATCCCGGGTATCTATGAAGCCATGAGCGGGGAGAAAGAGAGAAGACAGGGGATTTTCACCGCAGAGTACGCAGAGAGCGCTGAGGGGGAGGAGAAGAATAAGCGGGAAAGATAGAAAATATGATGTTGCAGAGTGAGATGAGAGGGAAGGGAGAGAAAGAAGAAGGCAGAAAAAGGGGACAAAGACAGAGGAGAAGAATAAATAATTGTGAAAGAATCGGATAGGAATTTAGAGGGATGAAAATGGTTGGAGAGGAGAAAAAACATTTGACAGGATTTTCAGGAATTAATGATGAAAAATTTCTATTCTGTA
>CBEUWV010000405.1:0-1657 GCA_965546895.1 uncultured bacterium | reverse complement strand
ACTTAGACTCAAACTTAAACTTTTCCCACCCATCACTCTTCTTTACTCTTTCAATCCCATTTTTCTGAACATTACCATGGCGGGGCACCAGTCGGTAAAGGCGGATTGAAGCAGGTTCAACCCCACAAGCCCATTCAGAATCAGCCAGTAAGGGCTTACAAAGTATGCAAGTAAAGCGGATGCCAGCACAACAATACCCGCAAGTGCGCGGAGTCCCTGGTTTACAGTCATATTAGTTTTTTCTCCTGTTTGCAATAATTTGGTCAACATGGTTTTTGTGAAACATGAAATAGAGTAATGGAATAACAAAGAGTGTCAAAATCGTGGATAAAATCACGCCGAAAATCAGTGAGACGGCAAGACCCTCAAATATGGGGTCCATTATGATTACAAAACCATCCACAATTAAGGCGGCTGCGGTCAGTACAATGGGTCTGAATCGGATAATGCCGGCTTCGATGACCGCATCTTTAAGGGAGGCGCCTTCAATCAATCGAATTTCTGTGAAATCGACCAGGAGAATGGAGTTTCGAACTATGATACCAGACAAGGCAATAAATCCGATCATAGAAGTGGCCGTAAAGAAGGTATGGGTAAGCCAGTGACCCGGAACAATTCCGACAAGGGTCAATGGTATGGGAGCCATAATAACGAGAGGTGTCAGGAATGAACGGAACCAGCCTACAACCAGAAAATATATGAGAATCATCACTGCTGCAAAGGCAATCCCCATGTCTCTGAAGACTTCATAGGTGATCTGCCATTCACCATCCCATTTCATCTGATAGTCTTTGTCGATAAATGGTTCATCTGTGAATCGCTGCTTCAGGCCGTAACCTTCAGGTAATTTCAATTGTGCGATCTTTTTCTTCATTTTCAGGATGGCATAGACAGGACTTTCCTCTCTGCCCGACACTTCTCCGGTAACGTATACAACCGGTAGGAGGTTTTTGTGATAAATCCATTTTGGATCTACCTTTTTTGTAACTTTGACCAATTCCGAAAGAGGGATCATCATCCCATTGGCTGCATGCACATAGACCTTTTTGAGGTCTCTAACTGAGGAGCGTTCCACTTGTGAAAGCCTGAGATTAATACACACATCTTCCCGTTCGTGGGGTAGTTCTGCCAATCCTATATGTATTCCGTTTTCAACCACAGCCAGTGTTTTTGTAATTTGTTCAACGGATATCCCATGAGCTGCGGCCTTGACTGCATCCGGCACCAATGAGAGTTTTTCCTGGTCATCCTGTACGAACCAGTCCACATCGGTTACCCCCTCAGTTGTGTTGAAAATCTCCTTGATCTGGTGTGCGATCTCGATTTGGCGTTTGTAGTTGGGTCCGTAGATTTCAGCGAGCAGAGTGGATAGAACGGGAGGACCGGGAGGAATTTCCGTGACCTTGACATTTGCGTTGTGTTTTCTGCCGATCTCCAGAATATGGGGACGCATTGCTTTGGCAAGGTCATGGCTTTTACGGTGCCTTGCGTGCTTGGGCACAAAATTCACCTGAATATCTGCAACGTTCTCGCCGCGACGCATGAAGTAGTGCCGAACCAATCCGTTGAAGTTGAACGGAGCTGATGTGCCGGAATAGATTTGAAAATCACTCACTTCAGGCACAGTTCGCAGATATTCAGAAATATCCCTTGCCGT
>CBEUWV010000404.1:0-1658 GCA_965546895.1 uncultured bacterium | reverse complement strand
GTCTTTTCGTAATTGAGGCTGTCTGGGAGATGACATCCACAGAACGAGATCCAAAGATTGGGCAAGTGGAATTGTTGAATGCCACAAGGGTGAAATTAGTAAGAAAGAGAAGGTAGTGTCAAGAATTTTTCGCACTTTTAATTTCAGTCCTTCGAAACTGGGTCTGCCATACCTTGATTCAGTTTTAGCAACAGTCAGCAATGAAATGCGGGGAGAGCGTAGCGATTCCCGCATTTCATTGCTGTTTCATCCAATTTCCTCCTCTTTGGCCATTTCTTCAAAATGATGCATATTCAGGTAGCGGTGGGTTCCCCACTTTGTGCCGGATATGTGGCGTAAGCGGGCAGCTACAAGCATCAGGGCCGACTGGCCGTCCGGGAAGTTGCCGACCACTCGGGTACGCCGCCGGATTTCTCGCATGATTCGTTCTGTGGGGTTGTTGGTTTTAATGGAACGCCAATGCTGACTGGGAAAGAAGTAGTAGCTGAGGGTTTCATGGGCACCATTTTTGATTTTGTCTGCTGCCCGCTTCAGTTTCATATCCTCCAGTTTGGTAATGACTGCCTGGATTTTCTCTTCTGCCGCTGATTTGTCTTCCTGGGCATGGATGGCTTTCAGCATGGCCGCCACTTCCCGAACTTTGGATTTGGGAACCACAGTAAAGACGTTCCGGTAAAAATGAACCACGCACCGCTGCCAGCGAGCTTGAGGGAAACATTCTCCAATGGCTTCCACCAGGCCCAGGCATTTGTCGGATGTGACCAGTTGGACGCCGTTCAATCCTCTTTTGATGAGGTGACGAAGAAAGCCAGACCAGCTTTCATGGTCTTCTTTGGCCCCTTCAGCAATCCCGAGCATTTCCCGATAGCCATCCTGATTGATTCCAAAAGCCACCAGTATGGATACGTTTCGGACTTCTCCGCCCCAACTTCGTTTCAGACAGATGCCATCCAGAAACAGGTAGGGATGTGTGCCTTCAATGGGCCGGTTTCGCCAGGCTTCGATACGACTGTAGACTTTCTTGTTGAGGTTGCTGATGGTACCGGGACTGACTTTGGTGCCCCACAGCGCTTCGGTGATGTCTTCCACTCGTCTGACGCTGACACCGGCCAGGTACATTTCGATCAGAGCTTCTTCCACTGAGCTTTCCCGACGTTTGTACCGTTGAATGATGGCAGTTTCAAATGGGAGTGTTCGAAGTTTTGGTACTTGCAGTTCTACTTCACCGGCTGTGGTGTGGAGTTTTCGTTTGTAGTGTCCCGCACGGGTGTCTTTTCGTCTGGCGTTGCGCTCATACCGTTCAGCGTTGCACAACTGGTCCGCTTCAGCATCCAGCAGGGCGTTGAGGGTTTCTTCTACAGTTCCGCGAACGATGTCACTCAAGTGTTGTTTGACTTCATTTTCGTGAATTTCGATGATTTTACCGGTTCCCTCTTTCGTTTTGTCCATTGTCTTGGTATCTTTGTTCATGTAGTCCTCCTGATTCTGGTTATTTACTTACTGGGAAGTTTACTTCCCATCCAGCCCGGAGGACTACTCTTTTTTCTCCTTAATTCAAATGTGCGAAACTTTTTATACCTTATCAAAACTTAACGGAGCCACTCCCCAGAACCCACCCCCAATACTATCAAGAGAAATGAACTGGCCTCAGTCTTTTC
>CBEUWV010000403.1:0-1663 GCA_965546895.1 uncultured bacterium | reverse complement strand
CAGCTTGTTGCCGTAAAGGGAAGAATCAGCCGTTCCGATGCTTCCCATTGGCTGACTGGAAATGCCACAACCACACTTCGTCGCTACTTTCCAACAAAGAAAATCACAATTTCATATGCCCATCTCAATTCCCGATCAACAGCCATCCTCATGAAGACTGTTTTCCCAAGAGACTCATTCAGGAAAGGCGTGTACCATCACCGGGTCACATACCGGGGAGCGGAAACTTTCTGGCGCCTTTCTGAATGGTTTACCGGTATTGGAACCAACTACCGGGCTATCATGAAAGCAAACCGCCTGAAATCCTCAACACTGAAATTGAGAACCTGGATATCGATACCCAAAGAGTTGTTGCTGCCTGCTTTTCTGCCGGCAGAGGATGTTTCCCATAAATCGCCATCACCGAAGTCGGCACAGAACTCCACCAACAAGGCACCTGCTGTAGATTTGAATGCACAGCCGGTGTCTGCTTCATTGGTGAGTTCGGGTCCCCTTGAATTGAGTCCGGAAGCAAAGAAATATCATCTGAAATATGGGAAAGACAGGGAAGGCGAATATGCGGTGTACCGGCTGGCAAAGGGTGAAGCACTTTATTCTTCTGTCGTGGTCCGGTTTACTGGCCGTCTGGATGCCGATTCCGTACATGAACTAGTCCGGGTTATTGTGAAACGAAACAGAATCCGTGACGTAACGGATATGAAAGTCGGATATGCGGTAAAGATTCCAATAAAATACCTGCTGCCGGAATTTCTTCCCAAAACGTCGAAAAGGTTCAAGGAGTACGAGGCGGATCTGAAAGAAACAGAGAAGGCTGCTCAGGAAACTCGAATCGGGAGAGTTTCACATTTGAAAGGAGTGTACCTGATTCTTGACTCCGGTCATGGTGGGAGAGACAGTGGTGCTCACTATAACGGAGCATGGGAAGATGACTACATGTATGACATTATTTGCAGAATAAAACGAATAATCGAAACTGAAACCAAAGGGCATGTGATTCCCACTACATTTGACAAGAGTAGCCGGTATACGCCCATTGAATTAAAGAATTTAAAAATGGACAGGGACGAATACCTTCGAACTACCCCAATGTTCCCCTTGAATTCAAGGTACGTTGCCAGTGTGGGGGTACATCTTCGGTGGTATCTTGCGAACTATCAGTATGAACGGCTGAAAAAAACGGGTGTACCCGGGACTAATATTCTATTCGTCAGTTTCCATGCAGACGCTCTCTACCACAAGGTAACGGGATCGATGGTGTATATTCCTTCTGCGGCGCGTAATCTGTTTAAATCCAGCATCAGGATGAGAAGCAGAAGATACAAGACTTACCTGGAGTACCGTTCCCATCCTCAGTATAAATATCGACGGAAGGACGTTCAGGTTGCCGAAGGATTATCTCGAAAATTCGCCCGTGTGGTGATCAGCCAGCTCAAAGCAAAAGGAATCCCAACTCATAAAGAACACCCCATCCGATCATATATTTTTCGTTCCAGGCGATCCCGTCCGTTTGTTCCCGCGGTGGTCAAGTACAGCGAAGCTCCATTGCGTTGTCTCATTGAAGTGGCAAATCTGAAGAATAAAGGCGACGCAGAAAACGTTCGGGACCCGAAATTCCGTGAGAAATATGCACGGGCATTTGTTCAGGCACTGATTCAATTTTACG
>CBEUWV010000402.1:0-1673 GCA_965546895.1 uncultured bacterium | reverse complement strand
AATCTCTGGCGGGCTAATACCGTTGTCACTCCGGACGATGTTGCCGCGGCATACCGGGTTCATCCCGCTGAAACAGTCTATTCTGCCTATCGGTTAAAGCTGAAAGGCATTGTGCTCGCACAGGACCTGGAAAGAATGACTACGTTCCGGAAAGTCTATGGAGTGGCTGTCTGTGATAAGCCGGCCGATTTTTTGACCGACCCGGACTGGCGGGTAAAAGTGGCGGCCCTTCGGGCGGACAACAGTCGAAAAGGAGCTGTGACCCTTCTGGACGATGACAATCCACTGGTACGGGTAATTGCACTGGAGAGTTATCTGAAAAATGGGGGTACAGTCTGGCGGAAAGCAAAACAACGCATGTCACCCATGGAAGTGGAGACGCTGTTGAGAACATCGGATAACGCAGAATTGGCTGTCACTTTCTTCGAAAAGGGCGGAGAACAAGCAGAGGTGTCTGCCCCCTATATGCCGAAACTGAAAGAAACAACCGTGATGGAGTCCGGGGTTTCGGATGCCGCAAAAATCGCGTTTCTTGATCACCGTCTCGGGGAAGACAAGGCACTGGAATGGGCGGAAACCCGATTCCACGATACAGCTTCTCCTGCCGCACTTCAGTACCTTCTGAACAAGCTTCCGGATGTGGGAAAGGCTCCCTTTGTGGCGGAAGCAAAAAAGCGGGGAGGTGCGTTACTTTCGGTTCTGGATGACTCCGGGTTCAAAGAGAAACCGGAGGAAGCCCGGCCCCTTGCAGTTTATCTAAACCTTCTGAAAAAAGCGGAAGCGCTCAGCGGATTTGGCATTGAAACAGAAAAGGGCACCATTCACTGCCGGTTCTTCCCCCACGATGCCCCCTTAACCTGCCTGAATTTTGCAAAACTGGCTAAAAAGGGCTACTTTAACTCCAGCCGTTTTCACCGGGTCGTGCCTGCCTTCGTCGCTCAGGACGGTGACCCCACCGGTACCGGTTCCGGTGGTCCGGGCTACAGCATTCGCTGCGAATACAATGAACTGAATTACGATCGGGCCGGCCGGGTTGGCATGGCGCTGGCGGGAAAAGACACAGGCGGCAGCCAGTTCTTTTTGACCCATCTCGCCACACCCCACTTGAACCAGCAATACACCATTTTCGGGCAGTTGACATCCGGGATGGACGTGCTGGATAAGCTGGAACGACTGGATAAAATCAAACAGATCACCATCGATGAAACAGCCGCAAAGCACTGAGAAGGTACTGGTCAGCGCCTGCCTGCTGGGTTATCGGTGCAGATACAACGCCGAAGTGCTGGAAGTGCGAACAATCCCGGAATCGCCTGATGCAATTGTTCCGGTTTGCCCGGAAGAACTGGGAGGGCTGTCCACACCACGAACGCCATCATTTTTCAAAGACAAGCGCACCGGCAGGGAAGTACTTCACGGGAATGGACAGATTGTGTCTGAAGCGGGGGAAGACCGCACCGAGGCATTTGTGGATGGGGCTGAAAAAACACTGGAAATCGCACGGGAGGTCGGTGCAGAAAAGGCTTATCTGAAGGAACGTTCCCCGTCCTGCGGATGCTATACCGTGTATGTGGGAGAAAACATAGTACCCGGCATTGGCGTCACCGCCGCATTACTGGAAGAAAACGGCATTGCCATCATTCCCGTAGAGTGAGGCGGCTTGGCGTGCCGAAGCA
>CBEUWV010000401.1:0-1681 GCA_965546895.1 uncultured bacterium | reverse complement strand
CTCCGTTCACTAACAATTCAAAGAACCAACCGGCACTACGATACCATAAGTCCTACCCCCAGTAAACTGGAAAAAGCAACGGGAAAAAATAAGTTGAGACAAGGTTAAGGTTGAGGTTGATTTAAGATAAACTATAGAATAAAATACAGATTGTCCTTTCTCTGTCTTCACTTGGACTCAAACTCAGGTTCAAACTTTTCCCTCGTTTTCTTGTATACTGATGTCTACAGATTCACTGAGGAGGATACGTGCAGGAAATAATCTACCCCACTCCACCGGGAATTGTCGCCGGAACAGTCCCTGCACATACAGCCCACAGAGAAAAGGAATTGAAGTCGCTGGCTGAAAAGCTGGGGTTTGACCGCATATTCTTTGCCAACCAGATTCATTCCGGAACTGTTCTTCGCTGCAAAGACAACCAACCCGGTGAAGACGGAGATGCTGTGATTTGCAGGAGTCCCGGCACCCTGCTGGGTGTTTTTACTGCAGATTGTGTCCCGATACTGGTATATGGCAATGAAATCACCGGTTTTGTCCATGCGGGATGGCGCGGGTTTTGTGCAAATATTATTGAGCATTTCTTTTCTTCCATTCCTGAGACAACACAGAATCTCCGTGCAATAATCGCCCCCGCAATCTGCGCAAACTGCTATGAAGTCGGCACGGAAACGGCGATACAGTTTAGACCTCCTGAACTCAACCGGAAACAGGATGGGAAATTTTATCTTGACCTTCCCGCTCTGGCTTATGCCACCCTCTTAAACATGGGACTTCTACGTGAAAATATTTATCAATCAACAGAGTGTACTCGATGCGGACTGCTGAGACTTCACTCCCATAGAAGAGATGGCACGCCCCTTCGCAACATCTCTTTCATCGGACTTGAAAAGCGTAAAAACCCGGGGTATCTGCCGTGAGGAAACAATTCGGTTGAAATCCTCACTCGTTTGTTATACGATTCTCCATGGCAGTAGTAAACTTTTGTGATGAGGTGATTCAATGAAGAATAAGGGTTTTTCGCTTTTAGAGCTGTTGATTGTTCTTGCGATTATCGGCTTAATTGCGTCCATTGCGGTTCCCAAGTATTTGAATTCCATGAATAAAGCCAGATGGGAGACTTCCCGCATGCAACTCAAACGGGTTGCGGAAGCATTTGACCAGTTCAACCTGGACAGGGGATATTACCCCGAGTTCGCCAATTGGGATGAAGTTGCCACGCCAACCAACATCCTGATCAAGGAAAATTACATCGACAAGATCCCGTTGAAAGATAAGTTTGGTCAGAAGTACGAAGGATCTTCAAAAGCCGATGCCTATCTGTTCATCGGACATTCGGCAAGAGGCAAGTTCGCTTTGAAGTATCCGAAATACTATCTTAAAGACGGCAATTTCCTGTCTGAAAAGGATTATCAGAACCTGTTGGCTGCCCGGGATCAGGCAGTGGCTACTCCTGCAGCCGACAATCCGGATGCTGCCGCCAGCGAAGCGGCACCGGAAAGCGACACACCACAGAATTAACCATCTTTCAAAATTTGCAAATTAAAACCCGCCATCCGGCGGGTTTTTTTGTGTGAGGCTGGGTATCGCCCTCCAGAGTGGGGCTTAGATAAATCAAAGAGTTGGCAGTTCTTATCTTTTGTCACTCATCACCCATCACTCATCACTTCTCCCAATTCTTTCG
>CBEUWV010000400.1:0-1696 GCA_965546895.1 uncultured bacterium | reverse complement strand
TGGCACTGTCAATTATAATGGTGATGAATTCGTGGAACTCGTCAATGCCACCGGTTTTGATACGGACATTTCCGGCTGGACACTATCCGACGCCAATCAGGTTCGTCATACCTTCCCGGCAGACACTGTTATTCCCAACGGATGCGCCATTGTGGTGTTCGGCGGAGGAAATCCCATTGGCGGATTTGGCGGCGCTACGGTTCAAACAGCGTCTACCGGCTCACTTGGGCTGAATAACAGCGGTGACACCATCTCGCTCAAAAATGGAACCAACATAATGTCCACTGTCACTTACGGTGGTTCATCAGATGGTATCAGTTTGACACTTGATCCGGATATTATCGGCCTTTCATATGTAAATCATACAACTGCTTCCGGTTCCAGCGGCGCAATAGATTCCCCTGGAACAATGATAAATGGAACGCCATTTTGCATCGGCGGCGGCGAGCCGGTACTTGTCGACTGTGGCGGAAACATGAATGCCTTTGTTGGCCTTGGTGGGACTCATTCGGTCAGCGCCTCCGACCAAGACAACAAGATTTTCTTAATGGCAATTTCTGTTACACCTGCACCTGCAACCGGCACAATTACCCTTGAAAATTTTGTGCCCTCCACCAACGTGGGTGACACGGCAACAGCCGATGTTGTTGTTTCATCTGATGTGCCGGAAGGGGTTTACTCCGTGACTGTAATGGCGACCAATGATGCCATTCCCCCTCACTCCGGACGCTGCTATCTTACGGTAAGTGTGATTTCCCCCAAACCCATCCATGAAATTCAGGGCAATGGCCTTCATTCAGCCTACGATGGCAGCGGTGTGTACACACAACACAATGTGGTTACCGCAGTTGGTGCCCATGGTTTCTACATGCAGGCCCCGGATGCGGATATGGACACCGATCCGGATACCTCCGAAGGTATTTATGTGTACACCGGAAGTGCTCCCTCCGTCGCGGTGGGCGACATGGTGGATGTGAACGGGACGCTTCAAGAATATTTTGATTTGACTGAGATTTCCGGCTCTCCGACTGTCACAGGCATTTCATCAGGAAATCCGCTCCCTACGGCAGTGGAACTGGACAGCACCAACCCATCACCGAATCAGCCACAGACCGGCCTGGAAATGGAACGATATGAATGCATGCTGGTTCATGTCACGGACGGTACCATTAATACCGGCACCGACAATTATGGAAATGTGCTGGTCACCGCGGCATCGACACGGTCACTGCGGGAACCGGGGATTGAATATCCTGGACAATCCGGGTTGCCAGTCTGGGACGGAAACCCGGAAATCTTTGAAATGGACCCGGATGCCCTCGGTCTACCCGACCAGGACTTTCATGGTGGCACTCCATTTTCCGCAACTGGCATCATCAGCTATAGTTACGGAGAATATCAGCTCCAGCCAACTGCGTTGTCATCCACACCTGCTCCGTACCCCGTCCCCGTACGAGACAGGCAGATCGGTGAATTCACTGTTGCGACGCAAAACATGTACCGCCTATTCAATGATCAGGACGACGGGCACACGGCTTATGGTGAACCCATTCTGACAGCACAGGAATACGCTGATCGGCTGACAAAGGCCTCCCGACTCATTCGAGAGGTGTTGAAATCACCGGACATTCTCGGTGTACAGGAAGTGGAAACCATCGGAGTACTTCAGGATCTGGCGGCACAAATTCACACGGAT
>CBEUWV010000399.1:0-1697 GCA_965546895.1 uncultured bacterium | reverse complement strand
TCGCCTGAATGGCATCCATTTCCTGTTTGACTGTGCTGTACTCATCCCGGATCATGTCGTTCAGCTGGTCAAAAAGCGCAACCAGTTCTTTGTCGTTCAGGTCCGACAGTGCCAGTGACATCTGGAAGTAATTATCGTAACCCAGTGATTTCGCCAGCTTGTTTCGGAGCCGGGCAAGTTCAATTATGTCGGGAGCGACCTCAGCACCGATCTGCTTGGTGGCTTCCCAGGCCTTTTGACGCTTTGCCATATCCTTTACTTCCGTTTTCAGAATACTTTTCAATTCATTGTCAGGGACCGCTTTACCGTTCAGTGTGGCGCGGAAGGTATTGAATTTCTGTTCCACAGCGGACTGTTTCTCAATGATCTGCTTCAGCAGTGCCGGATCACCCTGGTTTGGAGCAAAGGTCTCGTACAGTACTTCCATTTCCCTTTTCAGCACCGGGTCCTTGATGTCTTTCTTGAGGAAGTCTTTGATTTTTTTGAAATCCGATTTATTGGAACGGATTGCTGTCAGCTTTAATTCCAGTTCGGATGCCTGCTTGTATTTGGTCTTGTCTCCGGTGACGGACGCGTCCCATTCAGCGAGATTCGCCTGTTTCTCCAACGGTTTCACAGCCGCTACATAGTCGGCAATAAATTTCTTCATTTCCTGCTCCCTGTTCCCGTTCTGGCAGGAAACCAGCAGTGCCGTTCCCATCAGAAGTACCAAAATCTTTTTCATTGCTATTCTCCTATGAATTTTGGCGATTGCCTATTTTAATCGTTTGAATCGCGTGGCATCCCGGGTGTCTTCAAGGACAATTCCCATCGCTTTTAACGTATCTCTAATTTCATCCGCTCTGGCGAAGTTCCGGTCCCTTCTTGCCTGGTTCCGTTCTTCAATAAGCTTCATAATTTCTTCGTCTGCCAGTTGGTCCCGGAAATTGAAACACCCGATTACGCTGTTCAATTCGTCGAGAAAAGTCAGCACTGCGGGCTTGTTCCCTTCTGGAACCTGGGAGTCGGGATAGCGGGTATTGACTTCCCGGATAAACTCGAACAACGCGGCGAGGCCCCCTGAAATGTTCAGGTCATCGTCCATGGCAGAGGTGAATTGTTTCCGATGTTTCAGAATCAGCTGGGACAATTCCTGGGAAAGGGGGGCCTGATTTGCTGTCTGATTCACCGCATTGTAGAAACTTTCCACGCGGTCAATGGCCTTGGCAGCATTGTCCAGTGAATCAAACGTAAAGTTGAGCTGTTTTCGGTAGTGGGCGGCAATCAGTGTGTATC
This sequence comes from uncultured bacterium, assembly GCA_965546895.1. Taxonomy (GTDB): domain Bacteria; phylum Acidobacteriota; class Holophagae; order Thermotomaculales; family Thermotomaculaceae; genus UM-FILTER-49-7. The sequence goes on along the minus strand of CBEUWV010000399.1, from coordinate 422 downwards.
GAATCGCCATGGGGTCATAGCCCTTTTCCAGTAATTCCCTCAGTGTAAAGAAGTTGCCGAGGGATTTGCTCATCTTTTTCCCTTCCACAATCAAGTATTTGCAGTGGACCCAATACCGGACAAACTGTTTTCCGGTAGCGGCCTCACTCTGGGCAATTTCATTCTCATGGTGGGGGAAAATCAGATCTTCTCCTCCGGCGTGGATATCCAGGGTATCCCCAAGATATTTCATTGACATGACGGAGCATTCCAGGTGCCAGCCGGGCCGCCCTTCTCCGAAGGGGCTGGGCCAGGCCGGTTCATTTTCTTCCTTCTTCCCTTTCCAGAGGACAAAGTCCCTGACATCATCCTTTTCGTATTCATCTTTGTCCACGCTGAGACCGGTTTGGATTTCCCGGCGGTCCAGCCCGGAGAGTCGACCA
>CBEUWV010000398.1:0-1708 GCA_965546895.1 uncultured bacterium | reverse complement strand
AGAGTGAAAGTGCGTGTGCAAGTAAAGAAAAGGAAAAGACAGGGAATGGCCAATTCCCATTCTTAACTCAAACTCAGACTTAAACTTAAACTTCTTTCGCGCACTCGCACTCTCTGATGCCCTGCTCCTACTCCAACCCCATCACCAACTGTTCTGCCTTATTGGCATTGGATGCTCAAAATGATAAACTGTTGCCCATGAGAAGGATGCGTGGTTTGTTGATGATTTTGATGCTGACGGCAATTACCGGGTGTTCCGGCAGCAGGGACATGGTTCGCTGGAATCCTCTGGAAAGGGCCCTCTCTCTACAGAAGCAATCGAATCAGCCCATTCTTTTCTATTTTTTTTCCAAGAGCTGTGTGTACTGCAAATTGATGCAGTTGAACACATTTTCTGATCCAGAGGTGGCAAAGCAGATCAATTCCGTCTTTATCCCTGTGAAAATGGATATAGAAGAGAAGCGCGAGGGAGAAATGCCGTCCGGGAGTAAACTGGCTTCAGCCTTCCATATCCGGGGGGTTCCCGCCCTTGTCGCGGTAAATTCGGCCCACCGGACACTGGAAAGCCGGACGGGATTTCTCACCGTTCGAAACGCCCTTGCCTTTATTTCGAAAATTGCCAAGTCCGAAAAAAAGCCTCTGGTGAAACATGGAGTTGACCGTGAATAAAAAGAGCCTTTCAAGGGCAATCGTACTGCCCGTTTTCTGCGTCTGTTTCCTCGGAGGGTTCCTCCGGGCTCAGGTTGTGAAAAAGGTGGAAATTCCGGACAATTCTGAGCTCCTTCAATTGATCAGTGGATTGTCAGGAAAGGAAATGGATTCGTTTGAGCTTGCCCGTTCCATCCATAATCTATACAAAACAGGACTTTTTTCCAATATCCATGTGGAGGAACAGAAAAACGAAGACGGGACCATAACCCTGCGTTTTCTCACCGCGCCCCAACCCTATTTTGGCAAACCCCAGGTAGATGGAAAAACAGGAGTGAAGAAAAAGCGAATCAATAATTTCCTGAAGGAGTTTTATCCACAGGGGAAGTCTTTCACAGAAGAACGCTTCAACCGTTTCTTGTCAGATATGCGGGAGTTTTACCGGAACGTGGGATTCCCGAAGGCTTCTCTGAGCGGGGATGTTCAATTTTCTACTGACGGGGAATTGGCATTTCCAACAATAATGATAACTCCTGGCCCTCCATTGACTATCAGGCGCTTTGATTTCATCGGGAAGAAGCGGTACAGGAGAGTCATTCATCTGGATGCGGGAGATCGATACAATGCCGATCAATTAAAACATGACGTCGGCAGATTAAAGGCAGTTTTGAAAAGGCAGCGGTTTTATGATGCTGCAGTTAAGACTGTTGTTAAAAAAATAGATTCGGGAGTTGATATCTCCGTCAGTGTCAAACCGGGAACGGCGTATGAATTTGCAGTTGAAAATGTGAAACTCAACCCGGATGAATATCAGGAAGTGTTCCAGTACATTCTTGAGAACGGATTGAGTAACGCGGCTCTCCACGTTACGGAAAATAGCCTCTATTTCAAGTTGCTGGAAATGGGCTATTGCCATCCGGAGCTTAAGTTTCGTAAAGATGGCAATCGGATTATTTTTCATGTGGAAAATGCCGTCCGGCTTCCGGTGTCAAAGATTGAGATTGACTCGACTCAAGCAATGAAGATTTCCAAGCCGCAATTTTATAACCGAATCGAATTGA
>CBEUWV010000397.1:0-1736 GCA_965546895.1 uncultured bacterium | reverse complement strand
GAATGGAGATGTCTGCTCCGGTTCCCATTTCGACTCCTTATTAATATAGTTCGTTTTTAAAACTTTCAGCGAAGGAAAATCCATTTGATGACCCGTTTGACCCAATCTTTCAAAGCCCGTTTGGCCAATTCCAGCGCCGCCATCTTGAAGATTTCACTCTCTGTGGGATAGGAAAAAATAAGACTCATGAACGCCGTTGCCTTCAGCTTCTGACGGATCGCCAATGTGCCCACCGGAATCATTTCTCCAGCCTTCTCCCCCACCAGCGTTATACCGACCAGCCGGTTCTTTTTGCCCAGAATCAGTTTCAAAAATCCTTCCGTGTCTCCCTCCGCTTTTGCCCGGTCGATACCGTCCAGCGGAATCACAACTGAGTCGTGGAAAAGTCCCAGAGATTTTGCCCAGGGTTCAGTGTACCCCACATGGGCCACTTCCGGCCGGGTATAGGTTGTCCATGGAACGGCCGAGTAGTCTACCTTTGTGCCCAGACGAAATATGGTGTTGCGAATGACAATCCCTGCCTGATATCCCGCCATGTGGGTAAACTGGTATGGCCCTGTCACATCTCCGCAGGCATAGATATTAGGGAATTTTGTCTGCAGGTACTCATTGACTTCAATAGTCCCTGACGGTGTCGTCGGCATAGATGTTCTTCACAGAAGTCTGCAGTTTCCGGTTGACGCTGATGGAACCTCTGGGATCGGTCTCAACGCCCACATCTTCCAGGCCCAGGCCGGATGACGATGGTTTTCGCCCCAGTGCCACAAGGAGTTTGTCCCCTCTCAATTCCTGCTTCCGGCCGTTGAATTCAATGGTCACAACGATTTCATCACCCTCTTCACGCACCGACTGGATAGACGAATTCAACCGGAGATCAACGCCATCGTCTTTCAATTTCTTTTCCATTATGGGGGCGACTTCCGGATCGTCCTTCAAGAACAAATAGCTTGCCTTATCCACAATTGTCACTTGCGAGCCGAGGTGGCAGAATCCCTGTCCCAGTTCCAGGCCGATGGGCCCTGCACCCAGTACAAGCAAACGCCGGGGAAGAACTTCCAGGTCAAAAATGTTCTCATTTGTCAGGAACGGGATTACGTTTAACCCGGGTATCGGAGGAACAGCCGCACGGGAACCGGTTGCAATCACAAGGTTTTTCCCGGTAATAACCCGACCGCCGATGTCCACGCTATGGGCATCAATCAAGCGGCCTCTGCCAGAGATAACGTCCACGCCGAGGCTTTCGAATCGCTCCTTCGAATCATGAGGTTCGATGGATTTGATCACTGAATGAACACGGGCCATTACAGTTTTCAGATCCACGTCTTTGTGTTGGGCGTTGATTCCCAATTGCTCCGATCGTTGAATGTCGGCAGCGAAGTGCGCCGATTTCAGAAATGATTTACTGGGCACGCAACCGGTATTCAGGCAATCTCCACCCATTTTGTCTGCTTCGATAAGGGCAACACGAGCACCGAGTCCTGCCGCACCGGAGGCCACGACCAATCCGCCGCTACCGGCTCCGATGACAATCACATGATAATTAAATTTCATTGAGCATTCTCCTTTCCCTGTTCTTTCTTGTGTATGCAGTTTAGTTCCCAATTATATGGGAGATAGGCCAATCTGGAACCGGATTCCAGCGGAACGATTTTCTGAATGAATGCCTGTACACCGCCATTTTTCCGGAAATCCTTCGCGAACCATGTAAAGATCCTGGATACCCTCACTGTACCGGA
>CBEUWV010000396.1:0-1745 GCA_965546895.1 uncultured bacterium | reverse complement strand
GCGTACTGGTAGAAGAATGCTGCGGTTTCAATAGTTAATATCAGGAAGAGAGCTCCACCAAAAACCCAGGAAAATATCGTACCCAGTTTATTCCATGTGGCACCCGCGGTTGCCCGGAGTTTCCTGCCTGCCCAGTAGATGGAGCCAATAAGAGCAGCGCTGGTAAGGAGGCGTTCCAGCAGGTGTTGCGTGTATAGTCCCTTGAAATAAGACCACTTTCTTCCCAGGCGAAAGACAACAGGGTAGTCGTAAAGAAAGAATTTGCCGGTGACAAGAAAAACCAGCACAATGCCGCTGATTGTCATCCATTTCCGATCTACTTTCAGTCCCAGCCAGATCAGGAGGGCGGCTTCAAGGGCCCAGAAAATTGTAATCCAGTTTGAGGAGAAGAGGATGGGGACAGTGAGGACCAGAAAAAATACGGCGTTGGCGATCAGGTACCAGAAGGCGGGGCCATCCACGGATTCATGTTCTGAAAGCCAGTTGGAGAGTGTGAGAAATACCACGGCAATGAAGACAGTGACAATGGCAACGTAGGGAGTGCTGTAGCGGTCCGCAACCAGACCGAACGCAAAACCGAATGCGATGAGAGCGTTGGGAGCGGCAAACCACATGCTGCCAAGGGACCGGGTTTCTTTCCGGTACAGTGTGGCGGCAACGGGGAGAATGGCATAGATGAGAAAAAAGACCAGCAGGAAAATGAGAGAAGGCCAGAACGCGGCGGTTTTGTAGTAGACGGCGTACCACGACGTGAAAAGAATCCATGTGAACACGAATCCCAGTGATTCCAGTACGCGCCAGCTCTTTCTTGTGGCCAGTGCCAGTATGCCAAGGTTGAGGATGGTCATATAGCTCATCAGAGCAATCTGTTCGTTGTGACCGGTGGAAAGAAAAAGCGGTGTCAGAAATCCACCAAGTGTTCCCAACGCGGCCAGCCATTTGGCATCATATAAAATCGCCAGCACACATGAGAAGACCGTAATCAGGACCATGATTGCGAATGAGAGCCACATCGGAATCAGGTGGTAGAGTTGAAACCCGGCAAAGGTGGAAAAGTAAAGGACTGCGATACCGCCTCCGGCAAGGGACAGCCCGAAACTGCGGAATTCTCTTTTCCTGAACCATTCCCCGAGGCCCAGAAAGGCCATACCCCAGAAATAGGAAAGTCCGATTCTACCGGCAGGGCCGACCCATCCCTTCGTGAAGGAATATTTCAGAAAATAGCCCACTGCAAAGACCATAGTGATGATGCCGATAATAAGGAGCCATTTCTGGCCGAACCGGAATTCACCGTCGCCGATTCCAGACGGTTGTAGGGAGGGCGCTTCCACTTCCGGATGTTCGGGTTTATCTTTATGGGAATAAAACTCTGTCGGCAGCTTGTCCTCAAATTCGGTTACCGGCTCTGAATCGACTTTTGCCTCCGGAGTCTTCGCCGCTGATTCCCCGGTGGTATCCGGGGCTTTTGTCTTCAGGGAATCCGTTACCAATGCTTCGAGACGGCTGAGACTCCCGGAGAGGGTGTTCAGGGATGTGTCGAGGTAGGATTTCAGGGTGTCCAGATAGGTAAGTTGCTCTTTTACATCAAAATAGAGTGAGATTTTCTCAGATGCTTCTCTGCCAAACATCAAGCCGCAATGGGGACATTGCCCACTGCGTTCAGTAATTGTTCCCTGACATCTCGGACACTTCATTCTTTCCTCCCCCCACCGGATTCAAAAATAAACATAGTCATCTATCCGGTT
>CBEUWV010000395.1:0-1756 GCA_965546895.1 uncultured bacterium | reverse complement strand
TCCGGCGGTGAGCATGATGCGGAAGTCTCTATCCCTCAATGAAATTTCTTCCGTTTCAGTTGTAGAGGGAGATTGTAACCGATGGACGCCCGTGCCCTGTGACGTGCTGGTATTGGACCCCCCGCGTGAGGGCATGGCAAGTAAACTGGCAAAGGGGGTCAATGATTCCGGCATTCCCAGGATTGTCTATATCTCCTGCGATGCCGCCACGCTTGCACGGGATATCAGACGGCTTGACAGGTACCAGATTGAAAGAGTTGTTTTGATTGACATGTTTCCCGGTACCGCCCATTTTGAGACCATGGTGCGCCTCTCCCACAAATAGAAAAAGGGGTCGAACCCGCACTGCCCAGTGCGGGTTCGACCCTTTTGTCAGCTGAAAAATCGATTATTCAATAAATACAAATGATGCACTCTGTGTCAGTATCGGCGTGAGGAGTGCATTTATTTCCTTGAAGTCCTTCGTTTCAACTTTGAACGGAGAAACCTGAAATTTCTGCTCCATTGTCAGCCTGTTCCCCTGAAGTTTCCATGTTGTTTCAGCAGAGCCGAGGCTATTGGCAGCCTTCAAGTTTTCCGGTAATGCCAGTGATGGTTTTTTCAGAAAGTTAATTTGTAAGTGAACTACCCCTGTACCTGGTTCCGGCATCCGGATTGAAGTTGCAGCCAGAACTGCGTGTTCCAGGTTGGACAGATGGAACACATCAGCCAGGACCGGGTTGATCTGGATCTGTTTATCCTTCAGTTTCAACGTGAGTTTTCCATTTTTCACCAGGGCATTCCCTGTCTTCAGCAGAACAGTCTCATCGGAAACAGTGGCAGTTTTCACCGGATTCATGCCGGCAAGAGAGAAATCTGCCCCAACGCTGTTTTTCCGGGCTGTTATCGTTCCAGTGAATGTGCCGTCCCGTTGTTCTTTCAGGTCTGCATTGACGAAAAGAGTTGTTTTCGGCTCTTCCAGTGCCGTTTTTCCCCATAGTAGGAACGCGGGTTTCCATTTGTGCGCAGGCAATATTTGGCAAAGGTCCCCGTTCAGTTGAAATTCCGAGCTTGCGGCAATAGGTATACTATCAATCTTGTCGGCTCTTATTGCGGCAGTGTGAGGGATGTGGTATCCGTCGAGTACTGAATGAGCCAACAGAACCTTTTCCAGTGGTGTGGCATAGCCTGACTGCACGACTTCCGAGAAGTCGCGGCCTTTCCAACCTGTAAGTGCCGGGTCAAGATGAACTGTTGCCATCCGCTGGTTCAGGAGGTGATTCAGTGCTGTTTCCACTTCCAGAGAAGTGCTGTTTTCGGTCACTTCCAAAGCCTCAAGCACTGCGGGTTCAAGTGTTTTTCCCTGGCTCATAAGCTGTTTCACGCGGCTGACCGGATTGTCAATCTCGATGTAAAGAAAAGGCAGGTCCAGTGAGTTTGAGAATCCGTGCGCCGGGCGCAATGAACTGGAGTTCTCTACCTTGTAAACTCCATCAGCCGTTCTGCTTATATTACCGTTGATGTGAACTTTCACCTTTCGATCCAATTGGATAGTTACAGTCTTAATCAGAATTGGCCATGGGCCGCCCATGGGTTCCAACACCCCCGCGCGGTGGGGAGAAATATCTGTCGTTTTGTACTGAAATTCTACCGTGCAGCCGGGCTCCAGTCCGGTGTGGGAAACCATTTTTTCGCGGATGTTGCTGAAATCCGGGGCATTTCCCACTGAAGAGGGGGTCTGATCCAATATGGCATTTTTCGGGGCGGGAAACCTTTT
>CBEUWV010000394.1:0-1756 GCA_965546895.1 uncultured bacterium | reverse complement strand
CTGGACATCCCGGTTGTTCATGATGACCAGCATGGAACCGCGGTTGTGGTTCTATCCGCTCTCTTAAACATTGCCCAGTACACGTACATGAATCTGAAACGGGCCAGCGTCGGTATTGTCGGATTGGGTGCCGCCGGTATGGGTATCTCAAAGCTCTTGAAAGCCTATGGCATTGAACACGTCTACGGAACAGACATCAACTCCGAGGCAAAAGAACGCTTTGCCGCTCTGGGCGGTATCCCCACTGATCTGGACGGCGTCATGAAAGAAGCCGGAATTGTCATTGCAACAACCGGTGTTCCCGGATTGATCAAACCGGAAATGGTCCAGCCCAAACAGATCATTCTGGCCTTGTCCAACCCCAATCCGGAGATTGATCCTGAAGATGCGCTGACAGCGGGCGCTGCCTATGCCGCAGACGGCAGGTCTGTCAACAATGCCATTGCCTTCCCCGGCCTTTTCAAGGGGGCACTGTTGGCCCGTGCCACTCACGTCAACAACGCCATGAAAATTGCCGCCGCCACTACCATCGCCAGCTTTACAATGGCCGGTGACCTGGTGCCCAATATTCTCGATACAAAAATCCACGAAGCCGTCGCCAAAGCTGTGGAAGAAGCCGCTCTGAAAACAGGTGTCGTCAAGTACGTAAAATCCGTAACCGATTAGAGATTTCAACCCATTGACTATCCGGGGGCGCGAAATGCGCCCCCTTTTCTTGTTCCGGGGAAACGAGATTCATTCTCCGACTGCATAGAATAAAATGTTCCATGTAAAGGTATCAGTTGATGTTGATAGAGCGAATCGGTTACAATTCATCTACTATTTACAAATGAGGAGGCAGGCTTGATAGAGGCAAAGAATCTTAAGAAACTGTTTAAATCCCGGGGCAAAGCGGTTGAAGCACTGAAAGGAATTTCCTTTACTGCCCGGGATGGTGAAGTTTTCGGCCTCCTTGGCCCAAACGGTGCCGGCAAAACCACCACCCTTCGGATTCTCTCCACCATGCTTTCCCCCACCGGTGGAACCGCCATCGTGGAAGGCCATGATATTTTGAAAAAACCCGCGGAGATACGCAGGAAGATAGGATTCCTGTCCACTGAAACCGGTCTCTATGACCGGCTTACACCGGATGACACCCTTAAATTCTTCGGAAAACTTGCCGGGATGGAAATCGCAGACATTGAAAAGCGTGCGGACTATCTGTTTGACAAGCTGGACTTGAAAAAGGACAGGAAACGGCTGGTTTCCGGCTTTTCCACGGGAATGAAACAGAAAGTGTCCATTGCCCGGGCACTGATTCATGACCCATCCGTAATTGTGTTTGACGAACCCACCAACGGACTGGACGTACTGACCGCGAAGACAGTCACCGACTTCCTGAAGGAAATGCGAAATGAGGGGAAAACCGTAATTATTTCCACTCATATCCTCAGCGTTGTGGAAAAGATCTGTGACCGCTTCGTCATCATTGACAGAGGCAGCATTGTAGCGGAAGGTACATTGCCGGAACTCCTGAAAAAATATGAAGCCCGTGAACTGGAAGATGTCTTCTTCAAACTGGTACCGGAAAGGAGGGACGCGTGAATAACATCCTGACGATTTTTCAGAAAGAATTCAAGGTTTTCCTCAGGGACAGACGGACCCTCTTCATGATTTTCGTGGTGCCCATCGTATTTTATCCCCTGATGTTCAACGTAATCGGCCATTTCTCCTCCAGGAACCGGAACGAATTGAAAACAACCACCCTCAAGGTCTA
>CBEUWV010000393.1:0-1756 GCA_965546895.1 uncultured bacterium | reverse complement strand
ACTTCTTTCTTTACTTAAACTTAGACTCAAACTTAAACTTTTCCCACCCATCACTCCGCTGAGTAGGGGTACTTTTATTATTTGTCTGTCTCCTATTCTCTCCCGGGGCGCGGATGTTACGTGACCGCGTGATCCAGATATTCCAGTAACTTCGAGGCCATGAAGAGCGGCAAATTGTGGAGTGTGTAGGAGACACCACCCGGCGTGGTTGCCTGTTGAATGTGTGCTTTCCCCGAATACAGCCGGAGCGCAACTTTAGCCCCCGATTGTTCAATGAAGGTGTGAAGTGATCGCAGAGAGCCCGGCTTCCCGGATTTCACTTCCACCGGAACTACGCCAGACTGGTGCCGGATGAGGAAATCAACCTCCGAATTAGCCTGTTTCTTTTCCCGCACCCAGAATACCGGAAACACACCTCTTTCTGACCCGGCCAGCAGTTCCTGTCCCACAATATGCTCGGCGAGAATTCCGTTGTACACAGATTCGACATCTACCGGCTCGAACAGTTTTCCTTGAAGGCCCACGGCTGCACATAATAAACCGGTATCCAGAAACTGTAATCGAGGCGAGCGTTTCAAGTTAGGAATCAGAGGTAACCGGGTATTTGTGGCTGGATAGATGAGGTGCAGGAGCATCGCTTTTTCTAATGTACGAAGCGCCTCTCCCATTTCCCTGGAACCATAGTTGCTGTTGCCAAAACCATGAAAGTGAATCCGCTTTCCAGCTTCAAATGGCAATGATTGTATGGTATGTCGTAGAATATTAGCTGCTGCATTTGAACGCGCATATTTCTCCACGTCGTCCTGAAATGACAGAATGAGCGATTGATATACTGTGGAAAGGGACGCAATGTCATTGGTTTCAAGGTATTGAGCCACCACCTCCGGCATTCCCCCGATAAACATGTATCGCCTGAATTCTCTCAGAAGCACCGGATGAGCCAGAGGGGGAACTGTAGCGGAATTCAGATAGGTCAGGGCCTCTGTTCGTTCCATGGCCTCAAGAAATTCAGGGAAATTTAGTGGCCACATGAAACGATATTCCACTCGGCCAACCGGAAAGCTGATGTTGCCTTTGGCAATCAGGGTCTCCAAAAGGGAACCGGCGCCAATGACAAACAAGTTTGAATCGGCTTCTTCATGGAAATAACGCATTGAGGAAATGGCCTGAGGTGAATTCTGGATTTCATCAAGAAACAGCAGCGTTTGGCCTGATACTGTTGGCAAGTTCAGATGTAAGCGAATTGCCTGTAGCAGCTCCCGAGGTGAAAGCTCCTGTTCGAATATTTTTCTGTCCGCAGGCTTGTCCAAATTCAATTTCAGATACTGGTCAAACTGTTTCGCAAAAAGGTCGATCGCTGTTGTTTTTCCTACCTGGCGGGCACCTCTCAGTATAAGTGGCTTTCGTTCCGGCGTCTTCGACCATTTTTTAAGTTCCTTCACAATGGTTCTTGGAAACATCGTTCACCCTCCTTGTGCCATGACAGTTGCTGACAGGATATCCTGTTTTGACACAAAGTCAACCCATTTTGGGGCCTTTTTTGTTACAAAGTCAACCCATATTGAGATCATTCATGTCATAAAGTCAATCCAACTGAGCCTGGCTTTTGGGGGAGTGGGTTTTATGCGTGATGGGTCTCACAGGGGGGAGGGGGAAAGGAAAGTGCAAGTGAAAGTGCGAGTGCGAGACAGAAGGGATTTCGCCATTCCCTGTCTTTACTTAAACTTAGACTCAAACTTAAACTTTTCCCACCCAT
>CBEUWV010000392.1:0-1758 GCA_965546895.1 uncultured bacterium | reverse complement strand
CTCCCTTGTTCCCGCCACTATTTTCGGCGTCGTTTTGACCATGCTGGCACTGACTTCTCAATGGCTGTGGCTGACCCTGATACATGTGTCCCTGTCACCGGTACTTCTCGTATCTTCCTACGTTGTGTTTCTTATGATTGGCGCGGTCCTCGGCGGGCTGCGTCAAGGATTTGACCCCTCCTGAATGATGCTTCGCACCTGAATCCCATGTGACGCCTGTCAAAAAAATCAAATAAATAAGAAATTACAGTTGAACCAATTCAATAACCGACTAAACTGAATGAGACGAATATCATCGGGGGTGCATTACATGAGGCATATTTTACTCTCCCTGTTTTTTATACTGGTAAGCAGTTTTCTGATGGCCGGGAATGGAAACAATCCCGTTACGGTCAAGCCAGACGGCAATGACTTGTTGCTGACCTTCAATCTGCCGGAAATCCATATGGAAAAGATTGCGTTTCATGGCAGGCAATTTCAGCGGATTGTTGTGGACAAGGCTGGGGTGACCTCGGTTGTGGGTCAGGCAGAGCTGCCGCTCTTTTCAGTGAATCTTGCAATACCGGGGAATAATCTTCCGGAACTTACGATCGTTGACAGAAGCAGCAGGAAGCTCCACTTAAAGAACCCAATTTACCCGGTGCAGATACCTTGGCCCAAAAGCCGGCCACTGTCCGAGCGCCCCTTCACCATAGATAAAGGATGGTACGGTGAAACTCATCCGCAACCGGAACTGGTGTCGCCGGGGAAAGTGTTTGTAATCCGGGGCACAGCGGGAACCAGTGTCACGATTCGTCCATTCAACTATGACCCTGTCGCGAACAGTCTCACCGCAGTGGATCATCTGGTGATCCGGGTCCGTTTCAAGGATTCGACTAAAGGATATCAGGAACCGACCGCTCCGTCCTTCCGCGCGCTCTTTCATCGCATTTTTGTCAACCACGAAGAAATGGAAAAGCCGGAAGCCGGACTGATGACGGTGGGGAAGGGCACGAAGGATGTGCTTCGAAAGTACCTGATCATTACCGCACCGGAGTTTGAGAGTGGATTGGATAATTTTGTTGCGCATAAGGAGTCCTTTGGTTATGCGGTGACGGTCGTAACGACAGATGTAACCGGCACAACCACCGCAGCAATCAAGGATTATTTGCAGGGGGCATACGATGCCTTGAATACCCGGCCCGAATTCGTTCTTCTTGTGGGAGACATTGACAAAATTCCTGCATGGACCAGTACTGAGCAGGATAATCCCCGAAATGACCTGTACTATACCACGCTGGACGGGAATGACTATTTCCCGGATGTGTTCCTGGGCCGGTTTTCGGTATCCAATACTAACGAACTGCAGAACATCATTACCAAAACAATCGACACGGAATCTCATCTGGCGGAGCTGTCGAAGAAAGTGCTGTTCGTGGCATCCAAGGAGAATTCAGACATTACCGAGGGTACACATAATTATGTGGATACAAACCATTTTTCTCCAAACGGATATCCGGCTGACAAGGAGTACATGAGACTGGGGGCGAGTGCTACTACCGTTACCCCAATCCTCAATAACGGGGTCCGTTTCGTTGTTTACTCCGGCCATGGCGGCCCCACGGAGTGGTGGCAGAATGAGCCCGTTTCTCACGCGTTTTACACTCAGGGAAATGTCCGTGACCTCACCAACACGACTTATCCATTTGTATTCACATTTGCCTGTCAGACCGGGGAATATGAAACCCCGGAATGCTTTGGAGAAACGTGGATTCGAGA
>CBEUWV010000391.1:0-1759 GCA_965546895.1 uncultured bacterium | reverse complement strand
ACTATCCGTCGCTTTATCAGAATGTACAGCATTGACACGAGCGAAGTCGAAAAACCTGTAGAGGAATATCCTTCCCTTTCCGCGTTCTTCATCCGTAGATTGAAACCGGAAGCCCGGCCGATAAGCAGCGATCCAACCGGAATTGTTTCTCCCGTTGACGGGGTAGTGATGACTGAGGGAAAACTGACAGAATCAATGGAAGCGCTTCAGATCAAGGGCAGAAGTTATGACCTGCAAAAACTGGTACCCGAGGACATGGACCTCTCTACCTACAGGGACGGCCGCTATATGCAGCTGTATCTTTCCCCCCGGGATTACCACAGGATTCATTTTCCCTTTGAAAGCCGGGTGTGCCGGGCTACATATAAAAAAGGACGCCTCCTGCCGGTGAATCCCTTTTCCCTTTCCCATTTCAAGAATGTGTTCCCGGAAAACGAAAGGGTCATTCTGGAACTGGAACACAACGGTCAATCAGCACTGATGGCCCTTGTGGGTGCTTTGAACGTGGGCCGCATCGGTCTTTCTTTTTCAGACTTTGAAACCAATCGAGGCAAACGAAAGAACAGAGAAATTCCATTGCACCAGGATCATGGGTTCCACTGTTCTCCTGTTCTTTCCTGCAAATGTTTTTGAGCCTTCCATTCAATCAGGTGCAACGGTCCGTGTCGGCCAGCCAATTGGAAAATGGCTGTAAATTTTCGAAACCTGAGAAACACAGAAACTTTCAGAAAAAAGAAAGCTGAAGGACCAAAAAACCCGGTCCCGTTCAAAACCCGAACCTGTACTGAAATGTTGTCGGCTGAAATTCCCCTGACAGCGGAACTCCGCCTGCTGACAGGGCTGAATGTGCCGATGGAACAGGTCTGTTTTTTTGATACGGAAACGACAGGCCTTTCCGGCGGTGCAGGCAGTATAATTTTTCAGGCCGGAATCGGTTATTTTGAAGAGAACAATCTCGTCGTGGACCAGTTTTTCATCTCCTCCCCGGTAGAAGAGCCGAGATTTCTCACCGCCTTGAGCGAGATCCTTACATCTCATCCCACTGTGGTTACGTACAATGGTAAAAGCTTTGATGTTCCGCTCCTTAACACCCGACTTATCCTGAACCGGATGGCGGAACCGGAATTGAATGTAATTGATCTGCTCCACGCGTCCCGATCAATCTGGAAACACCAGTTGTCTACATTTCGTCTCACTGATGTGGAACGGGGTGTCCTTGGCATCTTCCGGGAAAATGACCTCCCAGGCTCCATGGTGCCCGGCGTCTACCGCGACTATATCCTCGGGCGAGACAGAGGCACTATCTTTGAGGTGCTTCGCCATAATCATCAGGATATTGTATCGCTCGCTCTTTTGCTGAAACATCTGGCAATAGCATGCAGGGATCAAAACAATTCACATATTCTCGTAACACTTGCCAGAAAACACTTTCAAAACAAGGATTCCGATGCCTGTATTGACGCCGCTTCCCGCTGCCTCAACGGGCAGGTTCAGAAAAACGTCCGAGCTGAAACATTGTGGCTCGCGTCGCTGGCATTGAAACGAAGGGGCGAACTGGACAGAGCTGCGAAGGTGTGGGCAAAGCTGGGAAACTGGCAGGCAAAAATTGAACTTGCCAAGTATCTGGAGCACCGCAAGAAGGACTATGCAGGGGCTTTGACTGTCGTAAACCGCCTCCTTGCATCCCCTTCCCTTTCCTTCTCCGTCCGAAAAGCACTCCTTTACCGCAAAACCCGACTTCAGAGAAAACTCTCTGGAG
>CBEUWV010000390.1:0-1777 GCA_965546895.1 uncultured bacterium | reverse complement strand
AGGAACGGTACCATACCGATTGCTTCGGTCCGTCGTCTAGCAAACAGTTATGCCCGATTTCTTGATTGGGAGAAAGACGTGGATAGTGTCTGGATGCTGGCCATGGATAAAAGCGAAGTGGAAGACTTTGTCGAAGCGAGGCAAGCTTATTCGGATGCTATGGAAACTCTGGCTGTCATTACGGCGGTTACAGATGGCAAAACCCTTGAAAGCGGATTGCAGGACCGCTGGGAAGATCTTGTGGATAATCTGGAAGATCAGGGTAAACGGGTAGATAAATATGCATCAAGGGCTTATCAGCAGGGCCTTCAGAGACAGACTGCCATGCTAAATGATGATCGCCGGGTTGAAACCTATGCGAAGAGAAAACCGGGAAGATCCTTGATGGGTGGAAACCGACGGGAGACATCCTGGCAGATGATCGTGATTTCGGGCACAGGATTTTTGATAGTGCTGATTTTCGTAATTGTCGGCCTGAAATGGAAATCCGGAAGGAAGATGGCCTCGAAGTCAGATTCGAATCCCGTGGCAATAAACTCCAGTTCAATTCCTTCAGCCCCACGCCTTGTGGTTCCGGGAGGCGATGAGATCCCATTGAAAGGGAGTACAATGACAATCGGTTCGCAATCTGACAATCAAATTGTTCTACCATATGCCGGCGTTCTACCTTGTCATGCGGTTTTGCATATTGGCGATACTGGAAACTGGTGGATTGAGTCCGGAGTACCCGGGGGAAATATCGAGGTAAATGGGGAAATCGGGCAGTCTTTCTGGCTTTCCCACGGCTGTAGGATCCGACTGGGTTCAGCCGAACTTTTTTTCCTGCTCTCATAAATTCTCCGGCCGATGAAACGGTGCCTCCCGGGATGGAAAAATTCTTGAGAAATCAGATGGGGTAAGGTATTCTTATTTCATCAGGAAAATTCTTTTACAATTCAAACAGTGGGGTGATCATGACAAGTCCGATTTTGAAAAGGGTTCAGGGGTTTCAGGAGGCTAAACAGTTGATGGATCTTGGGCTCTATCCCTATTTCAGGCCCATTTCTTCTGAGCAGGACACTGAGGTCGTCATCGACGGAAAGAAGATGCTGATGCTGGGTTCCAATTCCTATCTGGGATTGACCAATCACCCCCGAGTGAAACAGGCAGCAGCTGATGCCGTTATGAAGTATGGGACAGGATGTGCCGGATCACGCTTTTTAAACGGAACGCTATCGATTCATGAGCAGCTGGAAGAACGGCTGGCGGCGCTGGTAGGGAAGGAGTCAGCACTCCTGTTTTCCACCGGATACATGGTGAACCAGGGCGTGATCAGCGCACTGGTTGGGCCTCATGATTACATCATTACAGACCAGCTGGATCACGCGTCCATCATTGAGGGGGCCAGGCTGGCGTTTGGTCGCCGCGTAAAGTTTTCTCACAATGATATGGCTGACCTGGAAAGGAAAATACAGGTGCTTCCGGAAGATTCGGGAAAACTGATTGCGGTGGACGGCGTGTTCTCAATGGATGGCGATATCGCGGACATTCCCCGGCTGGTTGAGATTGCAGAAGCGCATGGCGCACTCCTGATGGTGGATGAGGCCCATTCCATTGGTGTTCTGGGCAAACACGGAGAAGGAGCCACCGCCCATTTCGGGTTGAGTAACAGAGTGCAGCTGGTAATGGGGACTTTCAGCAAGTCCCTGGCCGCCATTGGTGGCTTTGTCGCTTCCGACAAAGACATGATTCATTATCTCCGGCACAATGCCAGGGCCTTGATGTTCAGTGCCAGTCC
>CBEUWV010000389.1:0-1783 GCA_965546895.1 uncultured bacterium | reverse complement strand
ATTCTTAACTCAAACTCAGACTTAAACTTAAACTTTTTTTCCCGTCATTCCCTTCCGCCTCGCACTCGCACTTTCTGCCGCCACTAAAAAAGCAGAGAGAGGCAGGAGACACCGCCATCCATCTTCTGGAATCCCGATAGTTCGACTTCCAGAACGGAGAAGCCATTTTCAGTCAGCATGTTTGAAACGGCGGGGAATCCCGCCGGGAGAATGACGTGGTCATTGACCCGGCGACAGTTGCATGCGTAGGTATTCTCCGGTGAAACCACAAAACGGTTTACCCCGGCCAACTCCGGTCTGTCTTTGAACCGGTCCAGCACCACGATGTCATTTTCTCCCACAACTCCCATGAAGGTTTTCAAATGAAGGCCCTGTCCCACCGGAATCAGAAATACCCGATATCCTTCTCTTTCCACAATGGATTTCAGTTGTTTTGCTCCTTCTGTGTTGGTTCTGTCAGACAGTCCGATAAAAAGGGTGGAACCAACTTCCATTATGTCTCCTCCATCCAGTGTCCCCGGCGCTGAGATATGTTCAATCTTTTGGAAAAACTCTTCCAGGACAGGGGCAATCAGTGTGGTTTCTCCCCGCCGACTGGGACTGCCCGGCCGGGTGATGACAGCAAGGTCCTGCACAATGACTGCCTGGTCTTCCACGAAGGTGCTGTCCGGGAACCGGTCATTCCCCTCCAGAACCGTCACTTTTACACCGCATTTTTCCAGTGCGCTTACGTACCGTTTATGTTGTTCCAGCGCCAGCTCTATATCAGGTGCGCCTAAATCAGAGGTGGTAATTCCTTTGGCATACTGATTTGACGGTTTTCTCACAATTGCGTTTTGAAACATAAGTTCTTCCTTTCTATTGCTGAACGACCCGGGATCCGCATGATTCTGTTTAGAACCGATCATTTGACAGTTTCAGGTTCTTTTTTCAGAAAACCCCAACTGGTCAGCCGGTCTCTGGCGTAGTCCGACTGTTCCCCGGAAGTGACGACCTTCAGGAAGCGCTGATATTCCGAAGCCGCCTGCTGGCGATGCTGCAGCCCTTCCTGAGACAATCCTTTGAAAAAAACCGTATTGGGATTGCCCGGGAGTAGTTCTTCGTAGCGATTGAAATCATTGAAGGCTTCATTATAATTCTTCATTGAAAGCTCCGCCACCCCCGCGACATGGTGGGCCTGGGCCTCGCCGGGATAAACCGCTTCCGCTTTCTTTGCGAAGCGGGCAGCCTGCGGGTAGTTTTCTCTGGCCAGTTCCAGTTTGGCCATCAGAGTCAGACCGGTATAATCCCGGGGTGCCAGTTTCAGGCCCTTTTTCAATTGGGTTTCAGCAGTGCCGTATTTTTTCTCTGTAATGGCTATTGAACCGTTTTCAAAAGCTTCAATTGCGGGTTTCTGTTTTCGGAGTTTCACTGTATGGTCCATGAAACGTTTCCGGAAAAGGGGCAGTTTTGTTTTGTCCGCGTACAGGCTTGCCATTCGGCTTTTCGCGGTGGCATAGCGTTCCGAACTCATGGGGTGAGACGCGAACATCCGGTCAAAAAAACCGGGTTTATGTTTGGACATTTGCTGAAGAACGTCCATCAATTGAACCATTCCTTCCGGGTTGTACCCGCTTCGAACCATGTATTCCATCCCAAGCTGATCCGCCTGGCGTTCATCATTCCGGCTGTAATGAGCCAGCAACGCACCAGCCCCCACAGCACCAAGTCCGGCGGCCAGAGGGGCATATTTCTTGTTCTTTTCCGCCACCACAACTGTGCCGATTGCTAAAGCGACCCCGAG
>CBEUWV010000388.1:0-1798 GCA_965546895.1 uncultured bacterium | reverse complement strand
CCCGCCACTGAGAATAATCCCCACACGCCTTCCCCTGAACTTTTCAGGATACTCAAAAACAGCAGCCAGCGGGACTGCGGCGGATGGTTCCACCACGATTTTCATCCTTTCCCAGATTAACCGCATTGCATTCCTGATTCCGTCTTCAGAAACGGTCAAAATGTCGTCCACAAAACGCTTGATTAACGGGAACGTCAGCTGGCCCAGGCTGGTCAACAGACCGTCCGCAATCGTGTCCGGGGCAATAGAAGGGATAAACTCCCCACTTTTGAAAGAACGAAATGCGTCGTCCGCCCCCTTTGGTTCAGCTCCAAAAACAACCGCATCAGGCATCAGTGCTTTTGTGGAAATTGCCGTACCACTTAATAGTCCGCCGCCACCCACCGGCGCCATGACAATGTCCAGACTCCCGGTTTCAGCAATCAGTTCAAGAGCAGCAGTTCCCTGGCCCGCGATCACTTCCGGGTTGTCGTATGGATGAATGACCGTTGCACCGGTTTTTTTCACCACTACACGGAGAGTGGATTCTCTCGCCTCAAGGGTTGGTTTACAGAATGTAATTTCAGCACCATATCCCTGAACGGCCGCAATTTTGACTGACGGTGCATTCTCCGGCATCACAACGAAGGCCGGAATCCCCCGGACCTTGGCTGCTCTGGCCAGGGCGCCTGCATGATTTCCCGACGAATGGGTCGCAACCCCCAATTTTGCCTTGATGTTCGGAAGAGAAAAAACCGCGTTGCTCGCGCCCCGGTACTTGAACGCACCCGCCCGCTGGAAATTCTCACACTTAAAATACAGGGATGCTTCGACCATTTTGTCCAGAGTTCCACATGTCAGAGTCGCTGTCCGATGAATGTAGGGGCGGATCCGCTTACCCGCGTCACGGATGTTCTCAAATGAAACAGGGGCCATCTCAGTTTCCTCCCGGTTGTCACATTACACTGGGATTTTATCATCCCGGTATAAATTAAGCAGCGAAAATATCTACTTCACTCGACAAAACCAGTCATAGACCCTATATTTTCTGTAGCAACCCATACAAGCCCAAACAAATAGGACGGGTGGTTTGCGCGCACCAAAAACCCAAAGGAGGCACCCCATGACAAAACCATTTGTTGAACTGGTGATCAGTTCCCCGTTTATGCTCTTTAAAGGTTTCCTGATGGGATTTCTGGCAGGAACCGGCCACACTGGCCTCTATTACTTTAACCGAAGAAGCGGCATTGAAACTGAAACACTGAAAGACCACTTGAAAAGCTGGCTTGGCTTTGAAAATTCCGTGCACATCTGCCTGGAAAAAATCTTATCTGAAAACCTCGAAACGGCAATCAGGCAGAACCATGAAAAATTGGGGATGGAGGTGATTTCAAAACGAAGGATCCTCATGGCCGGATTCGACCTCAAAGCCCGATTCTTTGATGATGAAGAACCAGAGCGCTTCAAAAAAGAACTCGCCTCACTGGAGGACAAGATGTCTGTCACAATCACATTCGATGCGCGCACTTCCATCCCTGCGTGGCAGGACGTGGGCGTTGGGGTTCTGGCCACCCTTCCCCCGTATCAGCACGGAATTGATGCAACAATTGCCGGCCCGCTTCACGAACTCCTGCCCTTACGCACGAAACTCGCAAGAGAAACCCTGGTGGATGTCACTGAAATCAAGCTGAGTTTTGAAGATTGAGGCGGCAAAGCCGCATCACCCATCACTCCTCTGAGTAGGAGTTGGGGGCAGAAGGTGCGAGTGAAAGTGCAAGTGCGAGGCAGAGTGGCAGCAAAGCTGCCGTGAATGGTGAAA
>CBEUWV010000387.1:0-1809 GCA_965546895.1 uncultured bacterium | reverse complement strand
CTTTCTTTTTCCATCCATTCACCATTCACTATCCACGCGGCCCCACCGGGCCGCCTCACCCTTCCCTCAAATCCTCTTTTTCCCAACAAGTCACTATTCACAAGTCACGGATCACTGGTTTGCCGCTGGCAAACCTACAGTTCCAGCGGTACGCCGACTTCAATAATTTTGTCAATGGGGATATTGAAAAAGAGGGCGGCGTCCTGGGCGCTTTCGGCCAGTTTGACGAAGAGGTGTTTGCGCCAGCGGGACATCCCCTGTTTTTTTGTAACAATGAGCTTCTGGCGTCCCATAAACACGCTGACTTCTTCCTCATCCAGTTCCAGACCCTGGCCACGGAGCAGGGACAGCAGGTTGTCAAAATTGGGGCGTTCCACAAATCCGTAGTGGATCATGGCTTGAAAGAACCCACCGCCGAGGCGCTCCAGCTTGATTTTTTCATCGTTGGGGACCCGGGGCACGTTCAGCGTTCGAAAATGCAGAAATACAATCTGGTTGTGGAGTACATGATTGTGCTCCACGTTGTGAATCAGGGAGTGAGGAACAGTTCCGGGCGTTCCGGAGAGAAACAGCGCCTGGCCCCGTACCCGGACAGCGGACTGAACCGCCTCACTCTCCCGGAATTGTTCTAAGGGGATTGCCGTTTCTTCCAGTTCCCGAGCCAGCAATTTCCGCCCCTTTTTCCATGTAATCAGCATCAGGTACACCAGAAATCCCACTGCCAGCGGAAACCACGCGCCATGGAGTATTTTCACGACGTTTGCTCCAAAAAATGCCACGTCCGCCATAAGGAACAAGCCGGTCAGACCCATCGCCTGCCATTTTTTCCATTTCCAGAGATGCCGTGCCACTACATAAAAGAGCATTGTAGAAATGAGCATTGTAGAGGTCACTGCCACACCGTAGGCGGCGGCGAGTCGGCTGGATGTTTTGAAACCGATGACCAGCCCGATGGTTGCAATCATCAGAATCCAGTTCACCACAGGGACGTAAATCTGGCCCATCTGCTTTGCAGAGGTGTGAACCACTTTCAGACGCGGCAGGTATCCCAACTGAATTGCCTGGTATGTCAGTGAAAACGCCCCGGTTATCACTGCCTGGGAAGCAATGATGGTCGCAAAAGTCGCCAGAATCAATATCGGTATCCTTCCCCAAACCGGGACCATTGAAAAGAAAATCTGCTGAGCGTGCTCCGGGTGGGCCAGCAGCAGTGCGCCCTGTCCGAAATAATTCAGTACAAGCGCCGGGAGTACCACGCCATACCACACCAATCTGATGGGAAAAATACCAAAATGCCCCATATCGGCGTACAGCGCTTCCGCACCGGTCACTACAAGAAAAACGGCACCGAGAACCAGAAATCCGTGGCTGCCATTGTGAAACAGGAAATAGAAGCCCCAATGGGGGGAAAGTGCAGCAAATATGGAGGGATGATGCAACACGTGGACGATTCCCAGTGCCGCCAGTGTAGCAAACCAGGCCAGCACAACAGGCCCGAACAGCCCGCCAACCCGAGCTGTTCCCCGGCTCTGGATGAGGAAAAGACCAGCAAGAATCAGAATAGTTCCCGGTATTACATAGGGTTGAAAGGCAGGCGTTAGTACGTCCAGTCCTTCAAGGGCACTCAACACTGAAATAGCCGGTGTCACCATACCATCCCCGTACAGCAACGAGGCGGCGAAGAGCCCCAGTGCCACCATAAACAGAGGCCGTGCCGGTCCTTTGATACGATTGACCAGAGATGTCAGGGCAATTTCACCGCCCTCGCCATTGTTGTCCGCACGCATTATAAACGTCAGATATTTTATT
>CBEUWV010000386.1:0-1825 GCA_965546895.1 uncultured bacterium | reverse complement strand
CTGTTCTCATGGTCTCAAGTGCAAAAGGCAATTGGACATGGAAAGCTCTGAAAGAGGAACTTTCAGTGGGATTAAACGGAAAAGCAGCGAACAGTGATGTTATTGAAGATGGGATGCAGTTTCATTTCGGGAACTATACCCTTCAAGCCTATATAGCGAAAGATCATTTGCTACTGATTGTTTTTGATTCCAAGCGGCTGGAGCTGCTTCACTTTCAACACTTGAGATATTTTGAACCCAACTCCGATCTTGTACTGGATGCGAAGGTGGAGCGGATTCAACATCCGGATAGAATCACAATGCTCACCAGTCGCAATCTTGAAAAAGGGTACTACCGGTACGCCGTTCTCCACTTCAAGGTGAATGGAGAAAATTGCCAGCTGACAGCGTATAAAATGAATCTCAAGGGTAAGTACGACGATGAGCTGTTTATTCCCTTCCGGGATGCCACTTCCGGGAAAGAGAGTTACGGTGCCGGGCGGTTTCTGGAACTGAAAGAAACTCCAGGGGATACCATGCGTCTGGATTTCAACCTGGCATTTAACCCGTTGTGCAACTATTCCCCCGCCTACAATTGTCCGATCCCACCTGCTGAGAACACGTTGACTGTTCCGATCCGTGCCGGTGAAATGGCATATCCGCATGAGAAGGGGAAGTGAAGGGTGAAGGGTGAAGGGTGATGAGTGATGAGTGATGAGTGACAAAAGACAGGGTACAAGCCAATTCTCTTTTTTCCTTGTCATTTAATATCTAACATTCAACATCCGGCCGTAGACCACTTGTCCCGGACAGAGAGTCATCCATGAACAATTGTTTCAAAAAAAAGTAGAAGGAGAATGGAAACCATTCTCCTTCTATTCGTTATGGTTATTTAAAAATCAGTCTTACACTTCTCATTTGCCCAAGGCTGTCAGGATTTCCAGAGCGCGGGTGTTGGCGTCGTTCAGGAGGGCCATTTGGTAGTTGTGATTATGGAACCCCGTGCTTTCATCAGACTCTGCAAAATCAAGATTGTGCTGAGCTTCTTCCAGTTTTGCCTGCAATGAAGCATCTGTGACACCTTCCATCGCAGCGGCTGCTGCGGCGACATTTGATTGAGCAGTTCCTTCAAGGGTCTGGAATTCAGTTCTCCAGGTGGTAATGGCATTCTGCAAGGCGCTTTCAGTGTCAATGTCGGTATGGCACTGGCTGCATGAAACAGAATCGCTTCCGTCTTCTTCATGGATGGATACATCCCATGTGTGTCCATGGAACGTACCGGATGAGCTGTCCTCTGTGTCACTGGCGTACATGTGACAGTCTGTGCACCCTACACCGGGCATGGTCTTCATGTCTGCTATCCCGATGCCACCCGTTCCAGTTTCAACGTTGTAACTGAGATGGTCAGTATCTGGAAACCGGAGGTTACCATGGCACTGGCCACAGAGCTCGTTGTTGTTCGCCATTACCTGATGCTCTCCGGTGGAAGAGTTGAAATAGGCCGGTTTCCCCGGGTTATGCTGATCATGGCAGGCAATGCAGGAAACATTGGGCCATTCGTCGCCGTGAGCAATGGCTGTGTCTGCGGTGAACTGTCCGTTGGTCGTGGTAAAGAAATAGTTCAAGGCCTCGGCTTCACTCATGCCGCCATTTGCCAGGATTGCTGTGGGCCCGTGGCATGCGATGCAGTTTTCGGGATCATCCCCATTGATTACGTCATTCGGTGTTTCTCCAGCCCGTTCTCCGCCCAGTTCCTCCGCCACATCCGCCTGCGTGTCGTTGTGCTTGCTTGCTGCCCAGGAATCGTAAGTCACATGGTCTGTGTCCGGGAACCGCAGGGTGCCGT
>CBEUWV010000385.1:0-1834 GCA_965546895.1 uncultured bacterium | reverse complement strand
TTTATCCATTTCAATGAGGGTAAGAAATTTGGGCAGGGGTTTGTCCAGTCTGGGAGAGGAAACCAGAGCCGCCGGATTTCGGTCCATGATGTGCGTTCGTTTCAGAAAGCGGAAAAAGGATTTCAGGCATGCAAGTTTACGGGCAATACTTGTTTTTTTCAGGCGTCTTCGTTTCAGTTCACCCAGGAACATTCGGATATCGGAGCGTTCCAGTTTTTGAATATTTAGTTCAAATGTATCCATAAACTCAAAGAATTGCTCCAGGTCAATTCGATAGTTGCGAATGGTATGAAGGGAATAATTTTTATGTTCTTTCAGATACTGGAGGAAATTTTCCACTTGTTCATTCATGGGCAACACCGGATTGCATGGCCTTCTGGAAAGTGTCAGCAAAGACAGGATCCATGTCCCGGTTTGGCACAAAACAAGGGCAGTTTCGCAAGCTGAGAATCAGGATCATGGCGTCTTTTCCGTTCTTTTTCAATTGAATCAGTTCTTCCAGGTGGCGGCGTCCCCGGGTGGTGGGCGCGTCGGGAAATCTGCACTGGGAATCCAGTACCAGGTTTGTTCCTTTCAATTCGACAAAAAGATGATTGTCCACAAGGAAATCCAGCCGGCTGTTTCCCACCTTTACTTCGGGCTTAAGGGCTTCGGGAATGAATCCCAGCACGCCTTTTCGGATAGCGGCCCGTGCAACGTGGGTGTGAATAGCCGTATTGATCAGCACCCATTCATCCATCTCGCAGGCTATGAGGCGATAATCCGTTTTCAGGTGAGGCGGATTCTTTGCTACCAGGATACGCCGGCCAGTTGTCAGAATTTCCTTCAGACGACCGGTGTCTGCAATGTGGCAGGTAGCGGATTTTCCATCCACAAGGATTTCACCCACAAAGCGGTTGGGACGGGAGACAAACTCTCCGTAAGCCAGTTCCCCAAGTTGATTAAGATCAAATAATTCCAGTGACGCGTTCATGGTTTCATTATGAAGCAGGGAGTGCTTCTTTTCAAGAAGTAAGAGCCGGGACGATAATGGGAATTGCCAGGCACATGCGGTCTTAACTGACCCTGCCCCGGCTTAAACTCAACCGTGCCTTTTGCTTGCCTTTTCCGATTGGTGGAGGCGGGGGGAATTGAACCCCCGTCCGAACAGTTTCGACTTCAAGCGTCTACATGCTTAGACCTGCCGTTTAAGTTTCGCTACCGTGGGCCCGGCAAGTCAGGGCCTTTCGGTCGCTATCACTCATAAGTTTAAGTTCTGCGGCGAGTGAAAACCGCCGAACCGAGCCCACTATACGTCGGATAGCCTGAGCCTGTGAGCATCAGCCCGGGTATCCGGCTGCGTCAGTTACGCAGCGAGTGCAACTGGATTTGCAGTTACATTTGTTTGGTCTTGATTTACGAGGAAAACCAACCTCGGCATGCGGCCTGAGCCTCAACTCTGCCCGTCGAACCCTTTCGCCCCCATAACGGTACCCGAGGGGAGGAGCCAATATTCATGGCATTCCCCGGAATCAGGTGTTTTCAAAGACTTTATTACCCTTCTCGGAATTATTTTCCAAGGAGGGTCTTTCGCACTTTTCAATATAGGCTGGAAAATGCTGAGGTCAAGAAAAAATGGTGCCGGTGCTCGGGGTCGAACCGAGACGGGCGTAAAGCCCACAGGATTTTGAGTCCAGCGCGTCTGCCAATTCCGCCACACCGGCAATCCTTGGAACAGTATAAAGAAAATATAGCCGTTGTAAAGTGAATTTCGAAATCTTGACCCCAGTTTCGGATCTCTGACTTGAAAAACAGGGAGAAAGAGGAGATTTCACCGCAGAGGCGCAGAGAGGGA
>CBEUWV010000384.1:0-1856 GCA_965546895.1 uncultured bacterium | reverse complement strand
CTGTGCTGTTGGACCGCTTCAGCACCCCGCTCCCGGTCATCCGGGTGGATAAGGTCCGCATATCGAATTGCACCGTCCATCAACTCAGTGGCAGTATATCCGCACAGATGTACCACGTTGTCAGTCACAAATTTGACGGGCCAGTCCGGGTCATTCCGCCACACAAACACAACAGCCGGGCTCTCCTCAATGATTTCCCGTATGCCCCGCAATTCCCTTGCTGCTTCGTATTCGCTCGTAACATCTATAATGTAGCCACGTATCCGGACAAGTCTCCCCTCATCGTCGAACTCGCCTACCACATTTTCACGAACCATGATGGGTGTTCCGTCCATCCGGACAGCACGGCTCTCCAGGTCTTTCAGTTTTCGTTTTTTCTTCAGTAACTCCAGGAAGCGTACCCGGTCCACCTTCTCGGGATATAGACGGGACATGTCAGTTTCCTGAGCCTGCTTCAATGACTTAAATCCGAACATGCGGATAAATTCTGCGTTTGCATCCAACAAGTTTCCTTCTGGAGTCGTGACATAATCCCCAGTCAGATCTTCTTCAAAGAAAAGACGATATCGTTCTTCAGATCTGGATAACTGACGTTCCAGGTTTTCCCGTTCCAGTTCGGCCGATGCCCGCATGGCAAATATACTCAGGATATCCTTAATAATTTGGGCCTTGTCCAGTCTATTGTGAAACAGCGCGACCATGACACCGGAAACTTCCCCTTCACTGCCCAGAAGGGGTGTGCCCACGTATCCCTTCACAGTCATTTTTTTGAGAGGAGAATCTTCCGGAAAACCTTCCGCAAAATCATCGCCAGATACACATATTCCGCTGCTTATCAGTTCTTCAAAAGGTGTGTTAATGAGAAAGGATTGAAATGGCTCAGCCTGTTTCCCATCCACAACCTGGGCAATCGTTCTTATGGAACAGGAGTTTTCCTCTACTTTCCCGATGAACACGATGTCTGCCTGGAGCTCATCCGAAATAGCTTCCACCAGTTGCTGCAGCACTTCCCCGGCACTCGCTCCCCTTGTTTTTTCCGTAATGACGCGAACAAGCTTCACCATCTGTCCAGTATCGGAATCATTCGGTGGGGAAGGGGTTGGGTTCATAGTTTTATACTCCTGCAATCAAATGAAATTGCCGGGTCGAGCGCAACGTGCGGCTTGTGTATTATAAACTTTATCCGTCATTCTTACAATACTCAACAGCCAAGCCGGCCTCAGCACCTTTTCCCTGCCCGGTTTGTGAGAAAAGGTCGAATATCCGACCCTCTTTATTTGCGATGTTGCCGTTTCTTACGGATGTAGAGTGTCTTCTGGATTCTTGCCACAACCTCACCCCCCTCGTCCACAACCTCTATGGGCCAGGTCGGCGTATATTTCTCCCCGTCTTCTGCATTCTCTCTCACTTCTTCCAATTGAGATTCCGTCAACTGAAAATGAGCGGTCATCTTTCCCTTCCCCGGTTTCAGAAACTCAATTGATGCGCCCTGGTCCCAGACAATATATTCCGGACCGAGGTTCTTGAGTAACATGAGCATATAAAACGGGTCCGTCATACTGTACAGGCTGCCGCCGAAGTGGGTACCCACATAATTCCGGTTGTACCAGTGACGCTTCATCTGAACCACAATATCCCGGAAATCCGGCGAAATCCGCTTCACCCGGATTCCGGCACCGAGATACGGCGGATACAAATTAAACATCATGCGATAAAAAAACAACTTCATCCTCCATTCTCTGAATCTTTCGCGTCAAAGCGCCAACTGAAAGAATACAAAAAACGACGAATTAAAACCAGAAATAAGTTGGGAAAACCTGACAGAACTTCATAAAGGCAGAGAATCCCGACCGTTT
>CBEUWV010000383.1:0-1868 GCA_965546895.1 uncultured bacterium | reverse complement strand
GTTCCCTGCCTTTTGTCACTCATCACCCATCACCCATCACTCTGCAGTGTAGGGGGCAGAAAGTGCGAGTGCGAGGTAGAAGGAAATTGGCTCGATCCCTGCCTTTTTTCACCCATCACTCATCACCCATCACTCATCACTCTTTTCGCCTTCCAGATAGTGGCATCCGACACTGCGGGAATTGCGTCCGGCAGCAAAAGCGATGAGGCGGGCCACCGTAATCATATTCCGAAGCTCCAGAAGCGGACCGGAAATGCGGTTTTGTCGGTAAAAAACATCTATGGAATCAAAAAGCTGGGAGAGGTCCTGTTTTGCCCGGTTCAGCCGGGAATGGTTCCGGATAATTCCCACGTAGTTCCATGTGGTGGTTTTCAATTGGCGCACATCGTTCTGGATAAGGATGGGATCTGCCGTAACGCCCGCCGGCATGTCCCATTGGGGAATGGAACGCGTACGTTCCAACGAAACCTTTTCCTTTTTTTCTGCAATGTGGTGAGCCGCTTCCACTCCCCAGACCAGTCCCTCCAGAAGTGAGGTTGAGGCAAGTCGATTGGCCCCGTGGAGTCCGGTGCAGGCACATTGCCCGATCGCGTAGAGACCCGCTACCCCCGTCGATCCGTCAGTATCACTCTTGATTCCACCGCAAAAATAATGGGCGGCCGGTACAACCGGGATCGCATCATCCGGAACCCGTATACCTCTCTCTCGACAGGTCTTTGTGATGTTGGGGAAACGGGACGCGAAATCCATGTCTTTTTCCACCCTTGACAGATCCAGATACATATTGGGGGTGTCTTCGTTGAGCATTTTCGTGAAAATTGCCCTTGCTACAACGTCCCGGGGCGCCAGGTCCGCATCCGGGTGAAAATCATGCATGAACGCTTTGCCCCGGCGGTCCACCAGGACAGCACCTTCCCCACGAACGGATTCTGAAATCAAAAATCGCTCGTTACTGTCTGGCAGGTAGAGGGTTGTGGGGTGAAATTGCACAAACTCACTGTTGATAATCGGAATCCCCGCCCGATAGGCCATGGCGACACCGTCCCCGGTTGCGCCTTTGGGATTGGTTGAATGAAGGTAAACAGCACCGATGCCTCCCGTCGCCAGAATGGTGTTGCTGGCAAGAATTCGCTCCACTTCTCCGGTCTCCATTTTCAAAGCATACGCTCCGAAACACCTGCGGGGGCGATAGCGCTCCAGGGGGTCTGTAGAGTGGTGGGTGTTTGTGATCAGGTCCACTGCCATGGTAGCGGTTCGAAGTTCAATCCCGGAATTCGCTGCCACCGCCTGCAACAGTGTCGTTTCAATCCGCCGACCTGTTACATCATCGCAATGATAAATCCGGCGGATACTGTGGGCTGCCTCGGCTGTGCAGTCCGGTTTTTCAGCCTTCTTCGTAAATGGGACTTCCATTTTCTCAAGCAGGAAATCCCGGGTAAGGGAGGGGCCTTTTTCGGCCAGTTGCCGGACCGCTACCGGGTTGCACAGGCCAGCACCGGCCACAAGAATGTCCGCCTCCAGGCACTTTGGTGTATCTCCATCACACTGGCCGATAATCCCCCCCTGTGCATAATAGGTATTGGAAACATGGGGTTCTGAGGCCTTCGTCAGCATCATCACGGACAATCCGGCATCGGCAAGATGAAGTGCGGCACTGCATCCCGCAATCCCGGATCCGACAATCAGCACATCACAATCCATAAAAACCTTCCTTCACGCTTTTCCAGTTGATTTTACTCTTCCACAGCGTCGCCGTCCAGCGGCCTCATCGCGGCCTGTGGCCTTCAGTAGGGGTAGGGGTAGGGGGTAGAAAGTGCGAGTGAAAGTGCAAGTAAAAGGCAGAAGGGACTGAAGGGGAAAAAGTTTAA
>CBEUWV010000382.1:0-1876 GCA_965546895.1 uncultured bacterium | reverse complement strand
GAGATGCTTTGGCCCGCCGTTGAACTGCCGTTAAAGTATATTTCAACAGTAACATTTGCGCTCGCAAGGTCAACAGTCGAGCCGGTATTGTTGTAGATTTCCACGGCCTTGTTGTAGGAACTTCCTTCCACATATTCGGAGAAAAAGAGTGAACCCTGTGCGAACACAGGCATGGAAGCCAACAAAATACTGCTGACGAAGGTGAATAAAAAGACTCTGAGTAAATTCTTCATTGGTACCCCCTTATGCAGGTAAAAAAATAAAGCTTAAATGCAAAAATAGTGTCACAAATTCGTAATTCTATTTCTAAAAAAAGAAAAGAATGAAATTGAATGAAGACGCACATGCTTTGATTCGACATCCAACGATTGTATTATCTGATATTCAGATTTTCAAGGACAATTCAGGATATTTTTGCGGTGCGGAATTCCGTCAACGGATGTCTGCGGCGCGATTTCGTGGAATAGCCAGCCAGGTGTTGGCGCCGAGCCTCCCAATGAGAAAGGCCGCGGAGGCCGCGACTACGCCGACCACATTCAGGTAGCGGATGGAAATGAAGAGAGTCAGCACAATACCGCTGATTTCAATAACAGTGGCCCATGTAATCGGCCCGGTCTGGCGGATATGAACCAGATTTGCCCGCTGCCATGATATCAGCACAGACAATGCCGGCATCAGGACAAGAATCCGGGTGGGCAAGATCGCAAAGGCTGCCAGTTGTTCAGACAATCCGGAGATCTGCTGAAACCAAACCTGGGACGCCGGTGTGAACGCAATGATGCCAAGTATGAAGCTGGTTGCAAGGGCAAGAATCGTCGTGAAGCGTTTCAAAGGAGCATATCCCTCGCGATTTTCCCCCATCAGGGCGATGACAACCTCCTGGAATGACAACCCCATGCTTCGAAAAACAAAAACAAGGGATGTGACTACGGGGAGAACGGCCAGTGACTCTACAGGGAACCGGCTGTGTCCCATAAAAAACGTTACAAGCGGTTGCACGCCGAGGGCGAGCATAGACGTGATCGCAAGCGGGTAGTAGAAGACCGAAATAAAACGGTAATTCAGCGGTTTAACGGTTGTAACGGGCTCTGTTATTTTTAGTTTGGAAATGTAAGGAGCCGCCATGACCCTGATCACAATAGACTCAAGAACCACACCGGTTGACAGGGATATGGCCCCAACCGCTGATCCGCTGAGTCTGTGCTCTTCAAACAGAAGGGTTGCCGTAACCCCCATGGATATGAGACGGAAAATCGTCGCGAAGGCAATCCGACGTGTCTTATTGTGGGTAATGAGGATCCCCTGGTAGAATCTGCGAAACCCAATTGCTGCGGGCCAGGGAATCAACAGGATTGCCGCCGTTCGCGTAAGTTCTGCAATGTTGACTGGCAGTCCGATGAGAACTTCGGTGACAAAATTGAAGATTGACGGGGTTAATCCAATCAGCATAAGGACGGTAATAAATACGTTAAGAAAGAGATTGTAGCGAAAAAGCTTTTGTAAAGAATGGCGGTCTTTCACCAATGCTGTAGAAGCAGTCATAATCATAATGATGGGAGACTCCACAATCAACGCGTAGGAAAACGCCACGCCATATGCATGTGGCGGCCAATGGCATCCAGAATTTTGCGATTTTCCCAGTTGTCAGCGAGTCTGTCGTTATCTTTTTCATGGCAAGTCAGTATCTCATTTTTCGGGCAGACAAGTGGGAACAAGTTTGAGTTTAAGTTTGAGTCCGGAATGAGAAGGAGAAGCAATCCCTGTTTTTACTTAAACTTAAACTCGAACTTAAACTTGATTATTTTCTTGCAAAAGAAAATGCTTGCGAAACAGCCGTGTTTGCTCCACAATATGTACAGCTCTTTAATTCGGTACT
>CBEUWV010000381.1:0-1886 GCA_965546895.1 uncultured bacterium | reverse complement strand
AGATGAACTTCAATTGTCCGTTGGCGGGCTGGATGGGCATTTGGGCAACAGTCCGTTAAGTTTAAGTTTAAGTTTGAGTTCGGAAACGGACGGGAAGGAGTTCCCGTGTCTTTACTTAAACTTAGACTTAGACTCAAACTTATCCCTCACTTTGATTCTACGCGCCGCGGAAGTCCGGTTCCGGTTCCGGGCGGTTGGCAACAATCTTTTCGATTTCGCCCATCACATCGCCCGTGAGAAGCGGCACGTCGTCCAGAGCTTTCATATTTTCCACAACCTGTTCCGGGCGGGACGCGCCGGTAATAATGGTCGAAACATGGTGATTTTTCAAACACCAGGCAAGTGCAAGTCGCGCCAGAGGAATCCCAAGCTCATCAGCCACGGTCTGCAACTTACCGGCCTTGTCGATTTTCGCCTTTCCTTCAGGTGTGTCCATGATGCTTTCCTTCAGCCATTTGTAACTTGAAAGGGACAGACGGCTACCTTCAGGGATTCCGTTGCTGTATTTGCCGGTGAGAATGCCGCTGGCAAGGGGACTCCAGATGGTTGTTCCCAAACCGATCCGGTCATAGAGCCGGATATATTCCTTCTCAATCCGCTCCCGTCTCAGAAGGTTGTATTGGGGCTGTTCCATCAGCGGGGGTACCATGCCGTTCTTCTTTGCAATGTGCCAGGCATCCATAATCATGTCTGCCGGCCATTCACTGGTCCCCCAGTACATGGCTTTTCCTTCAACAATCACTTGATTCATTGCACGAACTGTTTCTTCCACCGGAGTGTAAAAGTCCGGTCGATGGCAGAACACGAGATCCACGTAATCCATCCCCAGGCGTTTTAAGGAAGCTTCCATTCCCTCTTTAACGTGCTTGGCATGAACTCCCTTGTCATTGAGGCCTTCTCCACCCCAGAAAATTTTTGTACTGACCACAAGGTCGGAACGCTTCCATCCCAGTTTGCGGATGACCCTGCCCATCATTTCCTCTGCTACGCCATGCCCATACACTTCCGCGTTATCGAAGAAATTCACACCGGCGTCATATGCCGCCTTCATGCAGGCTTCTGCCGTCTCATCTCCAATCTGGTCCCCGAAAGTCACCCAGGCACCAAAACTCAATGCCGAAACCCGAAGACCTGATCTTCCCAGTTGCCGATATTCCATTTTCTGTTCCTCCTGTAATTCTTTTTCCACCCTTTCCTGCAATTGTATCATCCCCGGCGCATGAGGCAACCGATCGGTCCAGAACCCGCACTGTCACTTGACGCCGACAGTACGGCACTTTCCCCAAACGACTCATTTTGAGCAAACT
Organism: uncultured bacterium; assembly: GCA_965546895.1. Taxonomy (GTDB): domain Bacteria; phylum Acidobacteriota; class Holophagae; order Thermotomaculales; family Thermotomaculaceae; genus UM-FILTER-49-7. The sequence goes on along the minus strand of CBEUWV010000381.1, from coordinate 579 downwards.
CAATGACCTGTTTGGGAAAAGCGCCTATTTCACAAAACTGCGTTTTCTGAAATGCGGGTTCCTTTTGGCGAATGAACAGTTTATGATGGACACCCTCCCTTTCTCGTCGCGTACACATGTACTGCTCCTCTTGCATTCCGGAAGAGAACGCACCCATCTGACCCAATCCGTCGCATCTCGTTCCCCTGGTTGGTGCGCTCAACTGAAGTTTCGCTCCCGCCCGGGACCGAAATAAGGAATTGTGTACCTTTAATTAAGTTTTCAGTCCGGGCTGCTTCGCAGGCCGTGGAAAAAAAAGGAGTCGGGGAAAGTCGGGGACAGTTATCTCGTTTTTATACAGCCGCATACACTTCCTCATTCAGAAAATCTTCGGTTTATCTGCAACTCATTAAACCTTCTGATTTCGCCAACCTCCAGAAAGAAAATACTGTCACACCTCGGAAATGAGATGACTGCCCCTGGGTTTCTCAATGGCAAAGTAGGGGTAGGAGTTGGAGTAGGTGGGAGAAGGTGCAAGTGAAAGTGCGAGTGCGTGAGGGAAAGGGTTGGAGTAGGGGTGGGAATGGAACTCCTCTCGGG
>CBEUWV010000380.1:0-1888 GCA_965546895.1 uncultured bacterium | reverse complement strand
ATTTCCGCTCTTGCCCTTTTCTGAACCATCCACCATTCACGGCAGCTTTGCTGCCCTGCACTTTGGCTCATTCAGTAAGATGCGGCCCCATAAAATAAGGCGGAGTGGAGCTCAGGATGGCATTTAACCGACTTCGTGTCCTTGTATCCCATATCTGCGAAGTGGGAAAAATGAATTGCATGCCCCCACAGGTCATTTCTGAGTTGGGAAATCAACCGCTGAGTAGAAGCTCGCATCGGCTGATATTGTTGCCATTTGGGAGATGGTAGAGAGGAAAACTTGCTGTTGAAACCGTATAGGTCAGTGGCCGCAGTGAGTAGGGCCGCATAAGCTGCAACAGAAAGAGCGGGAACCGATTCGACAGATTTTGGGTGATGCACCTGTGCCTGTCCCACTCCCAGAAGTGTCTTTTCATCCCGAAAATTCACTTCAATATCCCATCGCCATAGATAAAACTGCAGAATATCGTGAAGAGACATCGTCGTATTCGTACAGACCAAGTAGCCCGGTCTTTTGTACATGCCACGAGAGTTTTTTCCAAAACGAAGTCCCAGCGGGGCAATGACAACAATACGAAAATCATGGGTTTTACCTGTGGAACGCCAACGGACAGGGGAAATCGTTTTGATACGAAAACAATGCTCTTTTCCACACGCAAAAGCCATCACTTCTTTCCATGGGACGGATTCATCCTTGCGCAATTGCTCAGGAGTCGGGGCAGGGTTACCATATACCCGTCTTCGGCCGTATTTTTTATTCCGGTCCGGCAGGAAATACAGTTTGGCATCTCCCCTTATTCTTCCAATCACATCTGTTCGCTCCGGCAGATTCTTCAGAAAAGTGCCATTGGTATAGCCACCGTCCACCACCGTGCAAAGCCTCCGGTCTTTCATACCTTCCCGCTCATCCAGCGCCTGGCGTATCATGCGAATGCGGTTGGCACCCACCCGACTCAAGACGTGCTCCTTTTTTGCCTGCCAATAGGCCTTCCATACGGATTCATCTGCATTTTTCTTTGGCTTTACAACTGTGGGGGCATGACAGAAATCTATTGGAATCATTCGGACCTGACCCTGTTCATTTGACCATCCCATAGATGCCTGAATGAACCGTTGAGACAGGATGAGGTTTGTCCTGAACTTTGGGCCCAGGGGATCTCTTCGATACCGCACTCCCGGCGTATGCTTGCTCCACTTCTTCAGCCTCGTATCGTCCAATGCCACCACCGCCGGAGACTTCGCATCCAGGTGATTGAGAATTTCATGCCGGATTGGATCAAAGAGGGTTTTGCTGTCCAACCGCTCTTTGGAATACAGTCGGTAATCTGCGCTCCAATCGTCAAACTGGTGACCGCTGGTGGCAATATGCCCGGTTACCGTATGTCGCCCCAGACACGCCAGGGCACTGAGCATGTGTCGTTGTACCCGTGCCGAGTGCTCCGGTTGGACAGCCTGGGAAACACATAACTCCAGCAATTCTTCTACTCTGCTCAGCAGGGAATTTACTTGTTTTTTTTTATCTTCACCGGAGAAGGTGGCGTGTTTTTCCGGTGAAGAATCAGATTCGTCTTGTTTTCGATAATCCATTCGACTGTTTCCCCCTTAGAAAATTCCATGGCCTGGGCAATGGCGGAAGGGAAATTGATATACCATTGCTCACTTGCTTTCCTTTTAATCAATTGCACCTTGGTCGGATATCCCATTACAAACCTCCCGTACATACTCTAGTTATAACACTAGAGCAAGTGTAGCACAGTTTTCCCTTAAGATTCAACTTTTCTGTAATTTCTTTTGCTTTTCCCCTTGAATTATCTAGTCAAAAGCCAAAGTGCAGGGCAGCAAAGCTGCCGTGAATGGTGAAAAGTGGATGGTGGATGGTTCAGAAAGGG
>CBEUWV010000379.1:0-1907 GCA_965546895.1 uncultured bacterium | reverse complement strand
AGCCCGCTGGAGGACCACCGCGGACAATCCCGCGTAGGCCCCGCCGTCCAGTGTGATGTCGGCTTCCATCGCAATCACGCGGCCATTTTCATCGATGGCGGAACGATAGCGACTGATCGACGGATGCCTTTTGGTGGTTACGGCGAGGTCTTCACCCCGTTCCAGTGTCAGTTTTACCGGTTTCCCGGTTTTGATTGCCGCAACTGCAACATGACCTGCCAGCAGGGAAGGGTATTCTTCCTTTCCACCGAACGCTCCGCCGGTTGTGGACTGAATAATCTGTACCCGGTCTTCTGGAAATCCAGTGAGTTGGAGCATGGCATTTTTTACATAATACGGACATTGCATGGAACCCGTCACGGTGAGTTTGCCGTCCTGGTATTCCCCGATCATTCCCTGGGGCTCCATGTAGGCCTGTTCGTGATAACCGGTCTTGAATTCTCCCTCAATGACTTTATTCGCGCCTTTGAACGCGGATTCCGGGTCTCCCTTCTGGAACTGATAAGTTGCAAAGCAGTTATCGTCTCCGAAAATCGGATTTTCTGCGGCCAGAGCAGCGTCAATGGAAAGAACCGGCTGTATGTCCTCGTATGTTACTTCAATGGCCCGGAGAATTTTGTCCACTTTTTCCCGGTCCGGGCCCACCACAAGGAGAATGGGCTCTCCAACGTGGTTGATGACCTCTTCCGCGAAGAAAGGCCAGTCATCTTCCAGCATTTTGATGCGGTTATGACCGGGAACGTCGTTTCTGTCAACGATGAAATATCCATCGGGGATTTCGGGAAAGCGGATGTCCGTGATACGGGCACGGGGACGGTCCCCACGCAATGTTCTGGCATAGAGCAGTCCATCGGGTCGGATATCGTCGATGTACAGTGCTCTTCCTGAAGCTTTTTCCGGACCGTCAAGACGATCCACGGGAGTACTGATCGTATTCTTCATAATTGATCCTTGAATCTATTATAGACGGTTTGTGTATCAATATCCACCAGAATCCCTTCATCAGAAGTGTTTACAAGGAATGTGGAATACAGATGGAGGATGTCCCGGAGTGTCTCAGAACCGGCTGCTGAAATGATTCCCTGCCGTACAGTTTCGTCCAGCAGAACCGGATGGCCTTTCTTGCCATTGAAAACCGGAGAAACGACTTCCCCTTGACAGGAAAGGAGTTGCTCGCAGGTCTTCCGGGAGAAAAAGGGAATGTCTCCCGGTGTCAGAAAAAAACGGGGAGTGTCAACTACCATGGCGCCGGCTTTTACGGAGGAAAACATTCCGGTTTCAAAGTCTGGATTGTACACAGGTACAACCGAAGGGAAGGGACGAAGCAACTCTTCAACCTCTTCCCGTTTGTGTCCCGTTACGACCACAACCTGAGTGCATACGCTGAGAAAGGTTTCAACGGAGTGATGGAGCAACGGTTTTCCTTTGATTGGAAGCGCCGGCTTGAATTCTCCCATGCGGCTGGAAAAACCCGCCGCAAGGACAACGCCTGTAACAGCTTCCCGGTTCATTGGATTTCTTCCAGTGTTTTAATGGGATTCGTGGGGATGGATACGCCTTTCTTCGCGGAAAGAATGTCTTTCAGCCCGTTTCCGGTGGAGAGCACGACGATGTCAGCTGAAGAATCTAGTCCCCCTCTCAGTTTCAGGAACCCCGCAAGAGAAGTGGCAGCTGCGGGTTCCGCGAAGAGGCCAGCTGTGGATGAAAGTTGCTTCTGGGCGTCCAGAATTTCGTCATCTGTTACTGTTACGCATTTCCCTTTGAAGCGTTGAAGATTTGCGAGGGCATGAAAGCCATTTCTGGGCACGTCCACCGAGATGGAATCCGCAACAGTTTCGGAAGAAAGCGGTTCGGTGAATCCACCTGATTCAAAAGCCCTGCAGATAGCGCTGCTGCCTTCGGCCTGA
>CBEUWV010000378.1:0-1909 GCA_965546895.1 uncultured bacterium | reverse complement strand
ATTTAGAAAGTGGATGGTGGATAGTGAATAGTGGATGGTTGGGAAAACAGGGACTGGCAACTTCTCAGGTGCCTGTCCCCTGCTTTCCATAGCGCCACAGCCGATTTATTACAAACTGTTACAAAGAAGAAAACATTCCGACGCAATATTCCTTTATCATATATGTCAAAAGAAAAGGCCGAATGGCCAACATGGAGGTTCACATGAAACTCAGAGGACATATATTCATTCCGCGCCTCTTCCACCTTGTTACCATTTTACTGCTGCTGACCCCGATTCCCGCCATTGCCGGGACGTCCGGATCCAAGGACGTGCAACTGCAATACATCTCCATTGAAATACCGACCCGGGACGGCAAGGTCCTGGCTGCTGATATGTACTACAGTGATCCGTCTCCCGTTGCCAAGCCCGTGATCCTGATCCAGACACCATATAACAAGAATTACTACCGCCTTGCGACCGTTCCCGGTCCGGCGGGCGGCAAGATGTTCCCCATCAGTGAGAATTACAACTACGTCACAATGGATTGGCGGGGATTCTATGGCTCTTCCGATGCCGCAGTAACCGGTTATGATCGTGGCCTCGACGGATACGATGCTGTCGAGTGGATTGCAGCTCAGGACTGGTGCGACGGTACTGTCGGTACCTGGGGTTCTTCCGCATTGGGCTACATTCAATACCTGACTGCCCGGCACCAGCCACCCCACTTGAAATGCTGTACGCCCCAGGTTAAAAGCATCAAAATGCAGTATGAGGGATACTACTATGGAGGCGATTACCGGAAAGAACATGTAGAAAGTATGGAATCCCTTGGCCTTGCCAGTACCAGTACCATCCTGTCTCATCCCATGAAAGATTTCTTCTGGGATTCCGTTGAGGCCTCCAGTGATATCGCCTCCTACATCGAGGTCCCCTGCCTGCTGGTGACCGGATGGTTTGATCATTTCCCCGACCTGGTGCTGGAAAGCTTCAAGGACCTGCGGGACTACAGCGGAGCCGATGTGCGCAGTCTGCATAAGCTCATCGTCGGGCCCTGGACCCACTCCGGCGTCAACGATACCGCCCAGGGAATAATGGAATTCCCCAACGCGGACAATCTGTACCCGATTGAGCTCCAGTTCTGGGATCACTACCTGCGGGGTCAGGACAATGGCTGGGACAACCGCCCTGTGGTCAGCTATTACCAGATGGGTGAGAATGCCTGGCATTCTGCCGATTCCTGGGCAGATATCGAACGGACAACAACAACCTACTACCTGAACACGGGGAACACCCTGACCACCGGAAAACCGGCAATCGCGTCCGGAACCAACGCATTCAATTATGACCCCGCTGATCCTACACCCGCCCTGGGTGGTTCACGCTTTGCCCCCTTCGACCCCGATGTGCTGGTGGGACCTCAGGACCTCTCAACTGAAATTGAATCCCGTGATGATGTGCTGGTTTACACAACCGGCGTACTGGAATACGATGTAAGAGTCAACGGTTCCATCGCCTGCCATCTCTATGTGTCATCCGATCGGACCGACACCGATTTCTGTGTCCGACTCACCGATGTCACTCCCACAGGTGAATCCATCATCCTCACCCAGGGAATCCGGCGCATGCGCTTTCGAAACGGAGTCCGCTCACAGGAGCTGATGACACCGGGCGTCGTGTATCCGGTCACCATTGAACTGTCCGACATGGCCATGACATTTCAGGCAGGCCACAGAATCCGGATCGACATCAGTTCCGCCTGCTACCCCCATTTCGACCTGAATCCCAACAACGGCGGCCAACTCTACGTGGACTACGACCCTCTCATAGCTGAAAACAATGTTCATTATGGGGTCAACTATCTGTCGGACATTGAGTTCGAGACGTTGACCAATGACACCGCCATCTACCGGATTCCACACATTGCGGA
>CBEUWV010000377.1:0-1953 GCA_965546895.1 uncultured bacterium | reverse complement strand
TCCCTTTCTTACCTGACCTGCCCTTTGACTTGAATGATACGCATCTGCGGTGCGTCGGCAACGCTGGTAAAAATCTGCACAGCACCTTGTAATCTGCCGGATGGGGCTGATTCATTGACATTAAGCCAGACAACTACCGATGTTTTGGACACTGTTTTTACTTCGTAGCTGAAAGGTAAATTTGACACCTTCACCCGTGTGACAGCCAGTTCCTGCCCACCGTTGCTGTCAACATGAATTTCCGCTACATGTCTGGCACCTGCGGCAAGTTCCGGCAGAAAGAAAGATGACGGTGTAACCACCATGGGCGGCATGGGCCGGATGGTTACATAAAAGATCAGTTTCGGGTCCAATTTCGAGTTGGTAGTGAATCCTACCTTGAGCCGAACCGGTCGCTTGAGCCCTGAATCCGGTTTCAGCAGAACAGAAAATGTCAATGCCAGATTTCCGTTCTTCAGGGAATTTACCTTCCATGTAAAACCGGTTCTTCTCACATTCTCTTTACCATGCAATACGACGCCCTTGTCCAGCTTTATGTCTCTCCCCATCTGGTTCTTGATCGTCACGACTTTTTCAACCTTCTGCCCCGGCAGTACATCCCTGAAATCTATTTTGGTGTTATCCGGCAACAATTCCGCTTTGATCACAGCATTAAATGAGACAACCAGAGCCGGATTCAATTGGCTGTTCGTTAACACTGTCGCTGTTTTTGTCACCTTCCCATAGTAACCGGCGGTGTAAAACCACAAAATAAGCTCTCCCGACTCACCAGGTGCCAATTCCCGCTTGCTTAATTTTGGAACCGTGCACCCGCAGGATGCATTAACTTTTCTAATTTCCAGCAGTTCATCTCCGGAATTTTTGAAATTGAATACAATCTTTGCCCGACTGTTGGGACCTAAGATTCCGGCATCCAGGTTTAAGTTTTCAAACTGAATATCAGCTCCCGCAAAAACGGAAGCGCTCAAAAGTAAAGAAAATACTGCCATAAAAATATGTTTCATGAATCCTCCCCAAAGAAATCCGTCACTATCCAGACGTACATCCCACATAAAAAGTTCGGCAAAATCCGGGCTTCATTCCGGCGGGGCCATAAAACCCGCATCAATGGGCTCTTCAATATTTTCTTTCAGGATCCGGTCAATTTCAGACATTGCAGAACAGTCCAGGTTCCAGTTGAAACATTCCTCCAATGGGCCCAGTTGCTCGGGTTTCCGAGCACCCCATAGTGCAACGCCACCGGGAAGGCTGTCCAGAACGAACCGCAGCGCAAGGTGTATCACCCGTTTTCCCAGCTTTTCCCTGGCAAAGGCATCCAGTTCACTGACAGCCTTAAGATACCGGTCCATGCGGGGAGACTGAAATTTCGGGTCCACCTGGCGGATGTCTCCCTCGTGGAACTCGGTACCCAACCCCACTCTGCCACTTAATAGTCCCCGGCAGAGAGCGCCATACCCGAGAATGGTCACATCCCGCTGCCTGCACCAAGGCAGCACAGCTTTCTCCATATCCCGTTCAAACAGATTGTATGGAGGTTGCGCCGTCTGGAAAGGTGCCACTTTGCCGAACCGCTCCATTTCCTCTACTGAAAAATTACTCACGCCTACTGCCCGTATTTTCCCTTCCTTTTGAAACTGAAGCATCGTTTCCGCCGTTTCTTCCACAGGCGTTCCGGGATCCGGCCAATGGATCTGATAAAGATCAATCACATTTACTTTCAGGCGCTTCAAGCTGTCTTCCAGCTCCTGTCTTAATCTGATGGACGACGCATTTCTGCGAATTTTTCCACCCTGCCATTCAAGGCCCGCTTTTGTTGCAACTACCACCTTGTCTCGGGATCCATACAACCGAATGGCTTTCCCCACCACTTCTTCGGAAAACCCGTATCCATAGACCGGTGCTGTATCAATTAGATTCACACCGGAATCCAATGCCTTCAGGATGGTCTTCACT
>CBEUWV010000376.1:0-1969 GCA_965546895.1 uncultured bacterium | reverse complement strand
TCTTCCATCAGGGACATGGGCCGTGTGATGAAAGAGATTCAGGCAAAAGCCGCAGGCCGCGTGGATGGCAAGGCGGCAAGCGAGATGGTCAAGCGCCTGTTGTCCTGATATGGGCACATTTTTCTTTGTTTCCACACCCATTGGAAATCTGAAAGACATATCCTTTCGTGCGGTAGAGATTTTGCAGGCTTCCGACGTGATTTTCTGCGAAGATACCCGCCACAGCTTGAAACTCCTGCGGCACCATGGCATTGAAAAGCACCTGGAATCTTTCCACGATTTCAGCGATGAGGGGCGGCTGGAGAAAATCCGGTTGCTGCTGGATGAAGGAAAAACTATTAGCTATATTTCCGATGCCGGAACGCCGCTTTTGTCCGATCCCGGATTTGAGATTGTACGATACTTCAATGAACATGGTATTGCATATGATGTGATTCCCGGCGCCTCCGCGCTGCTTCCCGCACTGCAGTTATCCGGTTTGCCAACGGACCGTTTCTTTTTCGCCGGGTTTCTACCTCGGAAGGAAAGTGAGATTCGACAGGTGTTGATTTCGCTGGAACCGGTACCGGCTACACTGGTTTTTTACCAGTCTCCCCGGCGAATTCACCGTACGCTTCTGGCTATGGCGGCTGCCTGGCCCAACCGGACGGTGGCGGTGGTGAAGGAAGTGACCAAGCTCCACCAGCAGGTGAAGCGGGGATTGCCGGGAGAGCTGGCTGAAATTTTCACTGACGCTGAGAAGGGGGAATTTGTCCTGGTGGTGGCACCTCCGGATATGGAAGGGAAGGAAATGGATACGGCCGAAATTCGCCGTGAGTTTCTATTGCTCCTTGACTGTGATATACCGCGAAAGAAGGCTGCCAGATTTCTGTCAAAGAAGTACAAGATCAACGGCAAGGAGCTTTACCGCCAGTCATTGGAATGGGAATAGGGGTGAGGGCATACGGCGCTGAGCGCCGGGTTTTGAATGTTAAGTGTTGATGTTAAATGGACTTGACAACTGGATGGTGGACAACGCCTCATCGGTAAATCTCTCTTTCTTTATTCTTTGCGCCCTTTGCGCTCTTTGCGAGAAAATATCTCTTCTACTCCCCTCTGACCTTTGTGTCACTGCGTCTTTGTGTTGCGTCTTTTTCTTCCTCCTCTCCCTCGGCGGGCTCTGCGGTGAAAATTCTTTTCCTTTTTCTCCACTTTCCCATCCCTTTCCGCCGCCCACGCCCACGCGTAACGCTCACTTATTCTGAGTGGTGTAAAATTTATTTACCAATAGGAAATTGTAAAGGCCAAAGTAAATCAATAAGATACGCTCTTGTGTGAAATATAGATTACACATCTGGCATGGTTGGGATCTTAATAAAAAATTAGGGAACGCAATGATAACACAGCACTTGTTCAATCCTGGCACGGGGCTGGCACTATCAAGCTGTGATTAAATTTATTGGAGGTTTCAGATGAAAAAAGTTTTTGGAATGACAATGGTAATCGCACTGGCAATGGTACTCGGTTCTTTCAGCCCGGCACAGGCCGCTCCGGCGAAAGCAGGTAAGAAGGCACATGCTGTTCAGCAGCAGACACAAATTATCAACATCAACACGGCATCGGTGGACCAGTTGACCACTCTGAAGGGAATTGGCCAGAAAAAGGCCCAGGCCATCATCGCCTTTCGTGAGAAGAATGGAAAATTCAAGAAGGTTGAGGACGTGATGCTGGTGAAGGGAATTGGTCAGAAGATGTTTGACAAAATGCGCAAGTTCATCACCGTCAAATAGCAGAGAACTATATTTCAAAATGAGAAAGGGGGGCTTTTGCCCCCCTTTTTTAGTGAAAGTGAAAGTGAATGTGAAAGTGGGAAAAAGGAAAGAGCATTCTCTTTCTTATCTTTCTTTCACTTGCACTCGCACTTACACTTTCTCACACTGAGTGGACTGAAAATCTGCAGGTTTTGGCGTAGGGGCACCATTTGCAGTGA
>CBEUWV010000375.1:0-1969 GCA_965546895.1 uncultured bacterium | reverse complement strand
ACAGAATCTGGGAGTGGAGCAGACTGTGTGGCAGGTATACTGCCGAAATGGAAGGCCGGATCCGGATGTTGAAGCAAGGGTCGTTGAGTTTATCCATGAGCGAAAACTTGAAGCCTTTGTCCAGGTGCGATAGACTGTCTCTCTATTGGAGTATCCTCTGACGGGAGGCGGAATTGATCGAATTCATCGGTAGTGACATCGGCGGCACATTAACGGACAAGAACGGAGAAATCAGTCCCCGAACAATAGACGTTGTATCCCGGCTCCCGGTTCCGTTCTGTCTCGTGACCGGATTCAATCGCCACGTGGCCTTTCGGTACCAGGCTCAATTTAAGTCCGAAAAGATTTATCTTATTGCACAGAACGGGAGTTTTGCATATCGGAACAGGGAAGTCCTTTTCTCAAACCTGCTGGATGCATCCCTTGTGACTGATATTGTCACTTTCATTCTCAGTGCCGGCTGCGTCGCACGGGTGTTCTGTTCCGACAATAACGTGTATTGCTTTGTTCCGGATGGTTACGACCGGAAAATTCGCCGCTGGGATGAGCCGATTTATCATTTCTTCAACCAACCGATATCCGCTCTCCCCGCGGAAGTGATCCAGGTTGGAATGTTTGAACCGGTAGAAATTATCCAGGAACTAATGGAACCGGCAATAGCGACATTCGGTGAAGTGTGTATGGAAGGTCCGTTGCTCTATGGGACGCATCAATGGCTGGAATTTAACCATCCACAGGCAAAAAAGCAGATTGCTTTCCCCCGGTTGCTGGCCATGCTTGGCATTTCATCGGAGAACTCCATGTACTGCGGGGACAACTACAATGACCTGCCTTTGCTCCAGAGCGTGGGGTACCCGGTAGCGGTGGGGGACGCTGTGCCGGAAGTCCGGGCCGCTGCAAGGACAGTAACGGCTCCCGGTGCTAAGGACGGAATTGCCCGGTTTCTGGCTTCCGAATTTGGCCTGTTGGATGGAGGTATCAATGAACAGGATTGACTTGCACACCCATTCCACTGCGTCTGATGGATCGGAGCGACCGGAAAGACTTCCATTTCTTGCAAAACATGCCGGACTTTCCGCCATTGCCTTGACAGACCATGACACCGTTGATGGGGTAGAGCCCTTTCTCCAGGGCTGCAGGAAGGCCGGGATAGAGGGAGTCGGGGGGATTGAAATCAGCAGCCGCTGGCATTTCCCTGTAGAAGTGCATGTTTTAGGGTATTTTGTGAATCCTGAGAACCAGGGGTTTCTAAGCCGCTTGGAATTTCTTCAGAATGCCAGGGAAGACCGGAACGGTGAAACGATTCGAAAACTTCAGTCGTTGGGGATAAATGTAACACTAAAAGAATGGCAGCAGGAGGCCGGAGGTGAAATAGTCGGGCGGCCGCACCTGGCACATTTGCTGATAGAAAAAGGTGTGTGCCGGGATATGCGGGAGGCGTTCGGAAAATACATCGGGACAGACGGCCTTGCCTTTGTCCCGAAGGAAAGACTGACAACGGTTGAGGCGGTCCGGTTTCTTGGGGAATTCTCGGTAACGCCGGTGCTGGCCCATCCTGGCCTGCTGAGATTGGATACTGAGTCACTTCGGGATTTCCTGAACGAATTGAAGGACAATGGGCTGGTTGGAATGGAGTGCATTCACTCTGACCACGACGAGAAAACAACGAGAAAGCTTCTGGAACTGGCATTCAGACTGGAGCTCGTACCAACGGGGGGCTCTGATTTTCACGGAACTCCGAAGCCCCATGTTCGTCTGGGAGTTCCGGAGGTGCCTTTCAGTTACCTTTCCGGGCTCACAGAAGCCTTTTCCCGCAACAATAAGGCAACCTTCTAAATTCCTTTCATCTAAGTGTAGAAAAGAACTACATGCGAAGAAAAATACAACACATATGGGAACTATAAGAAAAAGAAAAGGAAAATCCTACATAGACAGAACACTGAGGTAATTCTCTACACAAGTGACGCCC
>CBEUWV010000374.1:0-1979 GCA_965546895.1 uncultured bacterium | reverse complement strand
CGGTCGTGCAGGTCATCTCCTTTCAAGCCATAGAGTCCACCCCAGAACCGGAGGTTTTCCGTTGCGGACAATTCCGGGTACAGAGCGGTTTCCTGGGGGACAAACCCAATTTGACTGCGCAACTCTGTGCTGTCAGGACTCAACTCTTCCCCATTTATTAAAATGGTTCCGGAATCCGGTGTCAAAAGCCCACACATCATGTGAATGGATGTGGTCTTCCCCGCTCCGTTGGGTCCCAGAAAACCGAAAATTTCACCTTTTTTAACTGAAAATGAAATGTCCCGAACCGCGTGAATATCCCCGAAACGCTTACTCAATCCCTTTACTTCAATCATGTACCCCTCTTTTTGAAATATTCTGTCAATTCAATTCTTATATTGATACGGTCGATTGTCAAGGAATGTTTCGGAGAAAGCGGCCGCGGGCCGCGTGGATGGTGGATTGTTCAGGAGAAGAGAGGTGAATTGTCAACTCCCTTATTTTTGTTTTCTAAATTCAATATTCGGCGCAGACGCCGTCTGAGGTTCTTGCTCATGCATAACGCACATTTCCCATCCTACAGAACACAGACAAAGGCGCATAGAATACTACCTCATTCACACGCACTCACACTTTCACTCGCACTTATTGTCCCCAACGCCAACTCCCACTCAAATTGATGTGAAGCGGCAATGAAGACGTGATATGCTGTTTGAAATCGGGAGGCGAGTTGAGAGTGGCAATATTTACGGTTGTTGTGACAATTCTTGCAGTTGCATACGGGGCGGCAAATTTTCTTGTCATCAGCAGAGTGGGGCTGGCGCTTCCGGCAGGAGCTATCCGAAAGACCACTGTTTCGATTATGGTGACGCTGGCCCTGGCCTATATCATGGGTCGTATTCTGGAAAAGCTTCTTCCCCACGCTGTGGTTTCACCGCTGATTTGGGGTGGTTCCATCTGGTTTGCCGTGCTGACTTACCTTTTTTTCTTTATCGCGTTCAGTGACATTCTCCTGAAGCTGGCCGGGCTGGCAGGAATGGGACCGGGACTCCGTGGAGCGCTGGAGGCTGCCGTGCCGTGGTGTGCAATTGTTGTTGCTGTTGGCGTAAGTGCATACGGAGCAGTGGTTGCAATGATACCGCAGGTAACCAGATATGACTTTTCAATCGCAAAACAGGCAGGCGATATTCAGGATTTGTCAATTGCGGTTGTGTCAGATCTGCATATGGGCAATATTATGGGACGTCGAAGGGTGGGTCGGATTGTATCGGTCGTGAATAGTCTGCATCCCGACCTGGTCCTGTTTCCGGGTGATATTGTGGACGAGGACCTGAGGCCGGTGATGAAACAGGACCTGGGAGCCCTGTTGAAAGGCATAAACTCCAAGTATGGGAAGTTTGCCGTGACTGGAAAGCATGAATACATCGGTGGAGCTGAAAAGGCCGTAAAGTATCTGGAATCGGAAGGAATCCAATTTCTCAGAGATAAAACGCTGACAGTCGCGGACAGTTTTGTGCTGATTGGAAGGGAAGACAAGAGCAGTGAGTATTTCGCGCTCAAACGCCGGAAGCCGCTTGAAAAAATAATGGAAGGCGTGAACAGAGAACTTCCGTTGATACTGATGGACCATCAGCCGTACAAACTGAAAGAAGCCGAGAAGGCAGGTATAGATCTTCAATTATCAGGACACACGCACAATGGACAGCTCTGGCCTTTCAATTGGATAACAAGATTGATTTATGAAAAAAGCTGGGGGTATCTCAAAAAGGGCTCAACAAACATCGTGGTCTCCTGCGGGGCCGGAACCTGGGGACCACCAGTGAGGGTCGGGAGTATCTCTGAAATTGTTTACATTCACCTGCACTTTACCGGAAAACAGAAATAAGGGAACCGGGAAACGGCGAGGCGCCGAATGTTAAATAAAGTGCGAGTGAAAGTGCAAGTTCGAGGCAGAGTGGCAGCAAAGCTGCCGTGAATGGTGAAAAGTGTATGGGGGATGG
>CBEUWV010000373.1:0-1999 GCA_965546895.1 uncultured bacterium | reverse complement strand
GGAGTAGCGGTCTGATTTTCGTTATTCTGGGTCTGTTTTTCTTTACCCGGGTGAACACATAGCGCGAAAGGGAGTGGCGGGTGAGGAGTGATGGCGTGCCTCCGGCACTGAGATAAGTGAGGAAAGGGAACAGGTGGTCAATTGGCGATCTCTACTCAACCTCCGCTTTCCCATCGTGTGGTAATGCTGGTTTATTTTGCCATTACAACGAGGCCTGAATGCCGTATAATGGTCTTATGAGACAGAAGCTTTGCGGCAGCGCATGGAATTGGATGAGGTTTCTACTATTTGGTCTGTTTCTGGTAGCTGGAGTCGGTTGTGTGCGATATCAGACAATGCCTTCGGAAAAAGAAGCGGCCCGACTGGTTGGATCTTCTTCTGCTGAGATTGTTCTGGCGGCTTCCCGGATTCATCATCCCATGGTGAAGTCGGTGGCGGTGGACCTGTCGGACGGTCTGAACCCGGACGAGGCAGCGCTGGTGGCGGTGGCGTTGAATCCGGGCCTTCAGGTGGAACGGGATAAAGCGGGGGTTGCTGTTTCCCAGATGGCGGCAGCAGGACTGTTGCCGGATCCGGTGTTGTCCCTCGGCTCCGCGTCTCCAACCGGCAGGAACCCGAAAGGCAAGGTTCGTTCCCATGATTTTGGCCTGTCCCTGGACATTTCTTCCCTGTTGAACCGGAAATTCCGGCGTCAGGCTGCGGCCGCAACTGTAAAGTCTGTCAATCTGACTGTGGCATGGCGGGAGTGGCAGGTGGCAATGGCGGCCCGGTTTCAGTGCCGGAAAACAGCGATCTTACAGGAGCAGGCAGAACTGACCCGGCGATACGCTAAATTCTGTGACAGTCTGCGCAAGGATGCGGAAAGCATGATGCGCCAGGGTTTGATGACACAGGCGCAGGCCTCTCTCTTTGAGGGGGCAGCCGGGAACGCGGATCGGGAAGCCTCACGGCTGAATGCGGTTTCCCGGCAGGCCCGGTTGGAGATGAATCGGCTTCTGGGGCTGCCGCCGGAAAGCACCCTCGCTGTTTCCGTATCGCCTCGAAAAAGTTTCCCCTCTATTTCATCCCTTTCCCGTATAGCAGAATCAGTGATATCCCGCAGGCCGGATCTACTGGCGCTCTGGTCGGCGGTTGAAAGCAGTGATGCTGCCTACCGGGCTGCGGTCTGGAACCAGTTTCCCCGGATTGAAATCGGGTTTACAGCCGGGAGGGATACGGACAGTGTCCGTACACATGGATGGACACTGTCCGGTGTATTGCCGGTCTTCAACGGGAACCGGGGTAATATTTCGGTGGCTAAGGCCAATCGGAACCTGCTGCTGGATGAGTATCGCTCCCGTCTCTTTCAGGCCCGAGCCGACACGGCGAAGATGATACCGGAGCTGAAAGGCGCCAAAAAACAGCTTGCAGTTGTTCGGCAGGAGCTTCGGCAGGCCGAAAAGCAGCTTCGGGATGTGAAGAAGGGCGTGGTACGGGGATTTTCCGGCCAGGGAGCGCTTCTTGGCGCTGCGGCCCGTGTCCATCGACTGTCCATGTCAGCCCTGGATCTTCAGGGGCAAATCGAAGGGGCCGTTTCCGTTCTGGAAACTGAAACCGGACTCTGGCCTGAAAGTGGGAAGAAACAGGAGGTGAACCGATGAAGCGTTTTGGATGGTGGATACTCGCCGTTTTCGGATTGGGCATCATTGCCCTGCTGACGGTGCATTGGTGGTCTGGTTCCACCGTCACCCACACGGCCGGTCCGGAAGTAGTCCGGTTCGGGAAGGTGGAACAGCGAACGTTCAGTCAGGTGGTTCATTTTTTCGGGAAGGCGGAGAGTACGAGGGCTGTGGATGTGACGGTTCTGAACAACGGCCGCATCTTGTCTGTTGGAGCAAGGGACGGAGAAAAGGTTTCCGCCGGGCAGGAACTGTTCACGCTGGGGGGTCCGGAACTTTCTCCGGTTGTTACGGATACGCAGACTTCCCTGAAGGCCGCCAGGGTCCATCTGGCATCGGCG
>CBEUWV010000372.1:0-2015 GCA_965546895.1 uncultured bacterium | reverse complement strand
GGTGGTAGGTATTACTGAGGTAATTGAAAATCTGAGCCGTCTGAAAAGCGCCATGAAGGAATTGATCAGTCGAATCAAAGAATTACGCCCTGATGTGTTGATATGTATTGATTTTCCTGATTTTAACATCAGGGTTGCCCGCAAGGTTCGAAAATACGTGGGAAAACTGATATACTTTGTGCCGCCCCAGGTCTGGGCATGGCGTCGATATCGGGCGCGGATGCTGAGCCAGTTGTTTGACAGGATATTTGTGCTCTTTCCTTTTGAAGTTCCCCTGTTCGACAATGGTGAGTTCTGCGGCCATCCACTGGCAGAACAGGTGATGCCTGAGATAGATGAACATGAGTTTCTAAAATGCTACGGGTTGCCGGAATCCGGGAAGCGGGTACTTTTCCTTCCGGGAAGCAGAAAGCGGGAATACGGTACACTGGGGCCGGTATTGATTGAAGCGGCACAACGGTTTCGTGACAGATGGCCGGATGTTTCCCTGATGGTACTGCCGTCCCCGTCAATGCCGGAAAGTGAGAGAGAGGAATTAGTTTCCCGGCTTCTTCCCGTGAAGGTCATCAAGCCGGAGCACAAATACGCCGCCATGACAGCGGCCGACCTTGCCATTGGTGCTTCAGGGACTGTGACACTGGAATGTGGTTTATCCGGTACACCTATGGCTGTTTTGTACCGGCTGAACCCGGTAACGACAGCGGTTGGAATGCTGGCGGTGGTTTCCCGTTTTATTTCTATTCCCAATGTCGTACTGGATGAGGCTGTGATGGCGGAGCTTGTGAATCGAGACTGTAATCCGGACGAAATTCTCAGATACGGTGAATTGGTTTTGGAAAAAACGGATGTCGCAGCAATTCTTAAACTGCGTCTTGGAGAGTTGAAACGGCGGTTGTACCGGGAGGGTAGTTATCACCGGATTGCCGCAAGGATAATGGAGCTTATATGAAATTGACCCGGCGGATTCTGCGCTATTTTCGACCGTATACCTTTCAGCTGCTGCTGTCTTTCTTTATTCTGGCGGCAGTCGCGCTGCTCTGGCAGGCAGTGATATTCAGTTCCAAACCGGTTTTTGACGGACTGATGAAGCTGGGAAGTGCTCCGGCCGCTGTTTCAATCGACAAAGCAGCCTCAGGAGAAAAAACCATAGTCAGCCAGGTACCGAAGACGGAGAGAGAACTGCGAAAGCCAGTTCGCAAAACCCATCCAAAAGACAAACTGGCGTTTATCACCCGGGCAAAGGATAAAGTGAAAAAGTGGTTCGCCCGGAAAGGTTGGCTCTCGCATTTGAATGTCAGCCGTGCCATTCAGGGCGGGGATGACATGATGGTGATTCTCATCATGATGTTGACTGTATTTCTCCTGAAAGGATTGTTTACCTTTTCAGGATTCTACATTCTCGGCAGAGTGGGGTTCAAAGTGGTCCGGGATATTCGAGACGATCTCTACAGAAGGATGACGCTGCAGTCCGTTCCATTTTTTGACCGCTATCATTCAGGAACCCTGATATCCAGAATCACCAACGATGTGTTCCTGATTCAGAATGCCGCCACCACTAAGATCGGAGACCTCGTGAAGGAGAGTCTCATCCTGGTTATTCTCATAGCAGGCGTATTTTATATTTCGCCCGGGCTTTCCACACTTCTTCTCGTGGTGATTCCCTTGAACATTATTCCATTTATCCTGATCAGCAGGGCAATCCGCCGCGCAACAGGATCGGCGCAGAGTCGGATGGGAGAGTTAACTAATATTCTGAAAGAGACCATCACTGGAAATAGAATCGTAAAAGCATTCTCAATGGAAGAATTTGAGATTCGTAAATTTGTGAAGAAGAACTACGAATTTTTTAAGGCAAACGTCCGGATGGTGCTGGCCACTGCATCCTCCTCTCCGGTAATGGAGTTTATCGGTGCTGTTGTGTTCTGTGTGGTCATTTTTTACGGCAGTATACAGATTCGGTCCGGCGTCATGACGGTTGGGACTTTTGTCGCGTACATTGGCGGTGTCATTTTCAT
>CBEUWV010000371.1:0-2037 GCA_965546895.1 uncultured bacterium | reverse complement strand
TTACTTCCCTGTCTGTTTTCAAATCCAATACCCAGAGTTCGTTCACTTCGGCATCCGTTGCGGGTTTCAGATAGGCAAGATGCCGTCCCTGATTCGACCATTTCATGGAAAAGGGAGAGAGACTTCGGGTCTGTATGGCTTCCATTGTCCGGGTAAAGACCGGGTCAACCGGTTGTACTGCCCATACGGGAAGCGAAAACAGAAGAATTACCAGTAGTTTTTTCATTTGGAAGTCTCATCCTGCCAGGCAAGAGAGGGTGTAATGAGAAGTGGACGGCCCATGGGTGGTAATTTCAGTAAGTCCTGCCACTTTGTGCTGATATTTGCCTGTCGGTCCAAGACCATTTCGATGAAGCTCTTCTGGCTGCTGAACAGCCTGTAGCGGATGGAAGTAAGCTTTGCCTGTTTTGCCGCTTCTTTCAAGGCTGCCCGGAGTCCACCAATTCGATCCACAAGACCCAGTTTCAGTCCTTTTCTACCGGAGTAGATACGGCCCTGAGCCAATTCTTCAACCTTTTTCATGTCCATTTTTCTGGATTTAGCTACCCGGCTTTTAAAGACGGTGTAAATTTTCATCATTTCGTCTGTAAGCATGGTAGCTTCTTCCGGTTTTAATTTCTGGAAAGGAGAGAGAAAATCAGAATACTTCCCCTTCTGGACCGGATCAACGTGTACACCGACTTTATCCATCAGCCGTGTATATTCCGGAACAATGGAAATAACGCCAATGGAACCGACTATTGAGGCATTATCTGCAAAAATCTCATCGCATCCGCAGGCGATATAAAAACCACCGGATGCGCCCATGCCGCCGATGGAGGCAATTACAGGCTTTTTCTTTGCGGCCCTGCGGAGTTCCTGATAAATCAATTCAGATGCCAGGGCGGAACCGCCTGGAGAGTTAATGCGGAACACGATTGCCTTGATCATGGAATTGTCGGCTGCCCGCCGAATGGTGCGGCAAATGGTGTCACTTGCGATTACAGAACTGCCTCCCAAGGGGCTGGGTTTCGCAGTCCCCATCTGGATTTCTCCCTCAGCCACAATCAGAGCGATGCGACCGGAAGCGGACTGAAGGTTTTTACGTTGTGCGTAGCGGTTAATTCCAACGGTGTCTGAGTACGCATCTTCCTGATCAAGCTGATACCCGAATTCATCCACAAAACCGTCCTTTTTCGCTTCTTTCGGGGAAATGGCAAAGTACTTGCCTTTATACAAATTCTCCTGAAAAGATTTCTCATCAATTTCACGGGCTGCAGGGATTGAATCTGTAAAATTTTTCCAAACATCATCGAGATAAGAAGCCAACTCTTCTCTAAGATAACTGGACATGGAATCCCGGGAAAGAGGTTCTCCCGCCCCCTTGTATTTTCCAATGTGAACAACATTCATTTTGATTCCCAGTTTTTCTTCCAGAAGTTCTCTCATAAACATCTGAGGAGCATAGTATCCAGTCATTGCAACATAACCGCCCTCAGTTCCCTGCATCACTACCTTTGCTCCCTTGGGTACAACATAGTAACTGCCGATTGAGATTGAATCAAAATAGACGGTGACAGGTTTCCCGGCCTTTATGACTGACTCAAGAGCCTGCTTCAATTCTTCTTTCTGAGCCATTGACATTGCCAGAGAATTACCATAGACCAGAATTCCTTCAATCCGACTATCCCCGGCAGCTTTATGTACCGCATCAATCAGACGGTGAAAATCCAGGTTTCTCTGGAATGGAAGTTTCGGAGCCTGTTCTGCTATTGATTTATCAAAGGAAATTACCAGTGCTGATTTTGCCGGTACAGCTGCCTGTCCCGTGAGGTAGCCGATGGAACGGCCAGCCAACACCACGAGCAAGGCGAAAAAGACCAAGACGATGGCTATAATTAAAATAGTTTTTTTCAATGGGACCTCCTTAATCTGGATATGGTCATAATATTCTCACATTTCATTATAAAATGTTTCGTAGCACTTCCAAGTCTATAGTAAAATAAAAATCAGTACTTGTCAGGGGGATATTATCCACGAATTGCGCGTTTTTCTGGT
>CBEUWV010000370.1:0-2059 GCA_965546895.1 uncultured bacterium | reverse complement strand
AGGCAACGGAACTCATCGGCGGGGCCAGAGCGCCGGAACCGGAAACAACAGACAAGATTGTGGCAGCCATTGAATGGCGGGACGGCACTGTTATTGACGTTGTGCGTCAGCTTGTCACGGACAATAAGGAGTAAACAGTGAAAATCGGCATCATCGGGTTGAAACAGAGTGGGAAAACCACCATTTTCAACGCCCTTACCGGCCAGGCGGCTCAGACAGGCTACGGTGCGAACAAGCTTGAAGTGAACATGGGAACCGTACCTGTGCCGGATGACAGAGTGGATAAATTAACTGAAATCTTCAAGCCGAAACGCCAGGTAAATGCGGTTGTGGAGTACATGGATGTGGCAGGTGTGGAAGGCGAAAAGGCTGTGGATCCGGCAATTTTGAATCAGATTAAGGTAACCGACGCGCTTCTGGTTGTGATTCGTGCATTTGAAACTGACACGGTAGTGCATCCCTTCGGTTCGGTCGATCCCATCCGGGATTTTCAATCCCTTATGGATGAATTCCTGCTTTCTGATCAGGCGATAGCGGAAACCCGCATTTCCCGTATAGAAAAAATGGTGAGATCCAATAAAAATGCCCCTGAAAAGAAGGAATATGACTTATTGCAGCGGATTATTGCTCATCTGGAAGAAATGAAACCCCTCCGTGAAATGGTGTTGAAAGACGAAGAGAAAAAGCTGGTTCGCGGATTCCAGTTTCTGACCCAGAAACCTGTTCTTGTGGTGTTCAACACAGGGGAAGGAGATGACCCGTCGGAGCTGATGGCGCGTTTCAGAGAAGTATCGTCAGAGATGGAAAACGTTGACGCAATTACTGTATCCGGTGAAATCGAGATGGAGGTCAGCCAGCTGTCACCTGAAGAGCAGCCCATGTTCATGGAGGACCTGGGACTGGAAGCACTTGCGAAGGACCGGGTAATTCAGGCATCCTACAGTTTGCTGGGCTACATTTCCTTTTTTACCGCCGGTGAAGATGAGTGCCGGGCATGGACCATTCGAAAGGGCACCATCGCCCAGAAAGCTGCGGGGGAGATACATTCGGACATTGAACGGGGATTTATCCGTGCGGAACTGGTGCATTATGATGATTTTATCGCGCTGGGGAGCATGGCGAAATGTAGGGAAGAGGGGAAGTTGAGGCTGGAGGGGAAAGAGTACTTGGTGGCCGATGGAGACATCATCAACTTCCGCTTCAACGTGTAGGCGTGCCAGTTTTCGTTGATGCTGCGTTATCGTGAGGATAGAAATGCTCACGTACCTGCGTGTACGTTCCGCTTCCCATCCTCACTCCGCCTTGCCTGAACGAAAACAATCACCACCTACGGGAAAGTGCGCTGTTTCGATGTTGACGGTTTTGTTCTCACTTAACAGTGGATGTCAAAAGGGAAAAAGGAGTTGTCAGTAACCATTTAACCTTCTTCACAAGTTACAAGTCACCAATCACAAGTCACGGGCGGCAAAAACCGTTGCAGGAGGAAATATGTCAGATTTGAAGAAGCAATTTGAAATTGCGCAGGAAGAGGTGACGCAGTTGTCGGAGCGTCCGGACAACAACACGCTGCTGAAATTGTACGCCCTGTACAAGCAGGCTACGGACGGGGATATTAACGGTGACCGGCCCAGCGGCTTTGACCTGGTCGGTGCCGCGAAATATGATGCCCGCGCCGAGCTTAAGGGTATGGAAACGGAAATTGCAATGACATCATATATCGCGTTGGTGGAGAAACTGAAGGCCCTCTGATTCTTGAAGGGCAACAAAAAGTATCGCGTACAATAGCAAGGGACTATGCAATTAAGAATTGATTGGGTAATGATAAGAATGGTCTCAAAGAGATAAAATGCCTTTTAATTCATAACCTTGTATGCTAAGTTACTAGTATGACCAATGGCGATTTGTTAGACGGTTGGAAATCCATATCTACATACGTTGGCAAGTCAGTGAAAACTGTACAACGGTGGGAGCGGGAATCAGATTTCCCTATTCACCGGGTTCCGGGACGTCGTTCTGTCTTTGCCATGAAGGCAGAAGTAAAGGATTGGCTGAGCCACTA
>CBEUWV010000369.1:0-2061 GCA_965546895.1 uncultured bacterium | reverse complement strand
TCTCACCACTGCAGGGGACCGCTAACACAAAAATTATTCCAAAGGCGACCAGAAGTTTTGTCATGAAACCTCATTTTTCAGCTTTTCGACGATATCTTTTGAAATATCCTGAAGTCTGCCTGTCCAGTTACCACCGCCCTGGGCCATGGTCGGATTTCCACCTCCCCGTCCTTCCAGTACTGGTGCGATAGCTCGAAGGGCGGTCCCACTGTGGAAACGCTTTCCAAGGTCTCTGGTGGCTGACAGAAGGTAGCTGCACCCATCATTTTTGACGGTGAGTAGAAACACAATAGTTTTATTCCGATTCTGTTTCAGATTGTCTGCCTTTTCCCGCATCAGTCCCGGTGCCAGTCCGGGAGCCTCCAGCATCAGCAGTGTGATGCCATTGCCCAGATCAATCTCAGTTGCTTCGGTAGATGTACCGGAGACCTTTGCCTTCTCCACTTCATGGCGCAATTGCCGAATTTCTTCCAGCTTTCGTGCCACAAACTGTGGGAGGTCGTCTTCCCCGGTTTTGAGAATCGATTTCAATTCCCGGTGTTCTTCCCGGAAGCTATTGAAATATCCCAGTGCACCGAATCCGGTCTTTGCTTCAATTCGTCGGATACCGGACGCGGCAGAGTGTTCCGAAACGACAACAAAACTACCAATGTCTCCAGTCCGGTTAACATGTGTCCCGCCACAGAGTTCCGTGGAATATCCGGGTATCTGTACCACCCGAACCCGATCTCCGTATTTTTCGCCGAAAAGCGCCATGGCACCAGCTGCTTTAGCCTCTTCAATATCACGAATCTCAGTTTCAACTGGGATGTTTTCCAATATTTTTTGATTCACAATCTGTTCAATTTCCGCAAGCTCCTGTTCACTGATCTTTTTGAAATGGCTGAAATCAAAGCGCAGTTTATCCGGTTCCACCATTGATCCAGCCTGTTTCACATGATCTCCCAGCACAGAGCGCAGTGCGGCGTGAAGCAAATGAGTAGCGGTATGATTCCGGGCAATGGCAAGACGTCTCTCAGAATCCAGAGACAGCCTTACAGTATCATTAACCTTCAATTTCCCTTTCGTCAGTGTAAGCACGTGAAGCCGGCGCCCCGAGATTGGCATGATCAGCTTGTTTACCACGCCCTTTGCTTCGGAATTTTCCAAGATACCGGTGTCATTTACTTGCCCCCCTGATTCAACATAGAACGGGGTTCTATCCACCACCACTTCTCCGGTTTCTCCGGCAATGAGTTGTTCCACTTTCCTGCCATCCCGAATAATGGCCAGAATGGTGGCATTTTCTGTTGTGCTATCATAGCCGGTAAATTCTGTTTCCGGAAAATCATGAAGAAACAGATAGTTTTCCGCCGGATTCTCCGTCATTCGGTTTTTTGAACGAGCCTTCCCTTCATCCCGCTGCTTCTCAAGGCGCTGCTCAAAACCTTTTCTGTCCACTGCAATATCTTTTTCCATGCAGACATCCTCAACCAGATCAATTGGGAAACCGAAGGTATCATAAAGGCGAAATGCATTTTCCGCGTCCAGTTTTCCATCTGATTTTTCAATCATCCGGTTGAGCATCTTCAGACCGGCTTCCAGTGTCGTATTAAACTGTTCTTCTTCAATGCGGACCAGTTTGGCCACTGTTTTTCTGTTTTTCACCAATTCAGGATATGCGCCGCCCATTTCCTCGGTGACTGTATCTACAAATTGATAGAGAGATGGCATTTCCAGGTCCAGTTTCTTGCCGTAGCGGATCGCCCGGCGCATGATACGGCGAAGAACATACCCTCTACCTTCATTGGATGGGACAACACCGTCAGAGATCAGGAACACCGTGGCCCGCATGTGGTCGGCCAGCTCTCGCATGGCAATATCCACATTTTGGTCCGCCCCATAACTGTGGCCTGATTTTTCGGCAATATCCCGGATGATATTCTGGAACAAGTCGGTGTCATAGTTGTTGTTAACCCCCTGCATCACGGCTGCCAGGCGTTCCAGACCCATGCCTGTGTCAATGGAAGGGCACGGAAGCGGCGTCATTTGTCCCGTTGAATCCCGGTTAAACTGCATGAA
>CBEUWV010000368.1:0-2066 GCA_965546895.1 uncultured bacterium | reverse complement strand
GGAGACTGAAAAGTCTCCTTTTTTTTGTTTGTAGTGTCGCGTGGTGTTTATTCTGAGGGGGTTTTGGGACGTCCGATAGAATAGTAGGTGAATCCCAGCTTGTTCATGTTCTTCAGTTTGAAAAGATTTCGGCCATCGAAGATCACCGGAGATTTGAGGATTTCAGATACCTTCTGTAAATCCGGTTTTCTAAACTCCATCCATTCTGTCATTACTATCAGCGCGTCGGCATTGTTCAATGCGTCATACGCATTTTCTGTGTAAGACAATCCGCTTAAATCTCCGAATTTCCGTTTAGCATTTTCAGTCGCAACCGGATCGTATGCACTTACGGTTGCCCCCTGGGATATCAGGGCTTGAATCACGGGAATAACCGGAGCTTCCCGCATGTCATCGGTATTGGGCTTGAATGAAAGTCCCCATACGGCAAATTTCTTACCGGAAAGATCTCCTTCAAAATGGCTGATGATTTTGTCAATGAGATGCTGGGGCTGGCTTCGATTCACCTTCTCCACTGCGTCTACAACACGGAGATGGTGACCATATTCTTCCCCGGTTTTGAGGATGGCCTTGACGTCTTTCGGGAAGCAGGAGCCACCGTAACCGACCCCTGGAAATAAGAAACTGATGCCGATTCGGGAGTCGGAGCCAATTCCCTTCCGAATGGCTTCAATATCCGCGCCCACTTTTTCAGAGAGAACAGCCAGGTCATTCATAAAGGAAATGCGCGTGGCCAGCATTGCGTTTGCTGCGTATTTGGTCATTTCCGCACTGCGATATCCATGATAATCAGACGTTCCCGTTTTCTCACAAATGGGGCGTACAAATCTACCATGATGTCAATGGCTTTCTGGTTTTGAGCACCGATGATAATACGGTCCGGTTTGAGGAAATCTTCGACTGCAGCGCCCTCTTTCAAAAATTCCGGGTTGGATACAACGTCAAACGGATGGGATGTGATTGCGGCGACGGTTTCTCTGACTTTGTCTGCCGTACCCACCGGTACAGTGGATTTGTTTACAATTACCTTGTAGCCATTCATGTGAGTAGCAATATTTCGGGCGGCGGTGAGAACATAACTGAGATCAGCGGATCCATCTTCATCTTCCGGAGTACCAACTGCAATTAAAATAATGCTGGAATTCTCTACTGCTTCTTTCAATGAAGAGGAGAAAAGAAGCCGTCCTTTTGCCAGGTTGATTCGAACCATTTCAGTGAGACCGGGTTCGTAAATGGGAATTACGCCTTTTTTCAGTTTCTCGATCTTCTCAGAATCCACATCTATTCCGTACACCGTGTTGCCGCTGTTTGCAAAACAGGTGCCTGCGACCAATCCCACATATCCGGTTCCGATCACACAGATTTTCATGTATCCTCCGATGCTTCTCCCCTGAAATTTGGATAGAAACGTCTGTTATTAAATATGGTCCGGGAATCAGTTAGTTTTCCGAGCCACGCAGATTATAGCGGTTTCAAACTTCCGGAGCAAGGCCGGAAAAGTTTGAGCCTGAGTTTAAGTTTGAGTTCAGAGCAGAAGTTGGCGTCTGTTCCCTTTCTCCGGTGTGGACGCAACCATCTCTTCTTTCTTTACTTAAACTCAAACTCAGACTTGTCTCTACTTTTCCCTTCACAGGAGCGAAGGGAAAGTGTAACAGGAATGTAACAAAGGAGAAAATATGACGCAGCTCACATCAAGGACACTCAAAATGGTATGGGGGTTGCACTGTAATGCGAAGAGAATGGCAAGTGCCATAAAAAAGTGACAGGAGGTGCAACATGAAAAAAGTTCTAAGTATTCTGGTAATGGCCGCCGTAGTTTCTCTTTCCGCGAATGCGGGATGTGTGGTACGGGCAAGGGCAGTGGTGCCCGTCCCTGTTGTGACAGTTCATTATCGGGCAGTGTCGGGTAGACGTGTTCTGGTGGTTCCAGCCGCAGTGCGACCCGGTCATGTGGTAATCATCAATGGACAGCGTTGTGTGGTGAAGAAACGCAAAAACGGGCGGGTGAAAGTAATGTATCCCGGCGGACGAGTAGTCTGGGTGAATGCGGTTTATCGTTAACAACA
>CBEUWV010000367.1:0-2082 GCA_965546895.1 uncultured bacterium | reverse complement strand
AGTGAAATTGCGTATGAAACATATCACTTTGGTGACTGGCTGGTACCCCATCAGAATAGGATGGCGCATATCACCAAGCCCCCCCTGGTGTATTGGCTGGTGGCCGCCGGATATGCTGTTTTTGGTGTGAATGAGACCGGGGCACGATTTTTTTCCGGTCTTTTCGGTATTTTATGTGCTCTTCTGGTGTTTTTTCTGGCCCGTTTTTTTGTGGACAGGGATATTGAAGCATTTCTTGCCGCTATCATTTTTGAAACATGCCCGCTTATCATCGGTGCCGGCAGAATTGTCACAACAGATATTTTTCTGCTCTTTTTCATGCTGCTGGCAATGTGGGGATTTCTCAGCCTTCGCAAGAACCCGGACGGTTCCGGGACTTGGCTTTTCTGGGTTTCCCTTGGTTTTTCCGGAATGGTTAAAGGACCGATCGGCCTCGTCCTTGTCGGTGGCATCGTCGGGATTTTTCTGTGGATTGAACACGATGGAAAAACACTGAAAAGCTTGCTAAAGCCCGTACCCATCCTGATATTTCTTGTCCTGGCATTCTGGTGGCCGGTTTATATCATGCTCCGGGTACCGGGCGCTTTCAACTACTTGGTCGTAGAACAGATGTTGAGTCGCTTTTCCAGCCACGGTTTCGGCCACCCACAGCCCTTCGCATTTTATCTTTACCTGTTTCCAGCCGCCACTTTCCCATGGATAATTCCCGCACTGGAGGGTGTATTTCAATCCGTTCGGGAAAAGAGGTCCTGGGAAAATGTTTTGCTGCTTTTATGGTTTGCCTTTCCAATTGTATTTTTCACGATCCCTTCCAGCAAGCTGATTCTCTATGTCCTTATTTCGGTCCCTCCCATTGCCATTCTTGCTGCAAGGTTCGTGTATCACAGGTCTTACCAGGGAACCCTCCTGACTTATGTGGGAGCTGAATCACTTCTCACTGGCGCTACGCTGATGTTCTGGATCAATGGCCTGGATCCATTGGAAAAGAAAACAGCGTTGCTGATTGCCTGTGTAATTCTGGTTGGGAATCTGGGCCTGATCCTTGTACGAAAATTCCATGTGGCCACTGTTTTGACCACAGCTGTAAAGGTACTTGCGGTCATGACGCTGATTCTGCACCTCGTGACCATGCAGCCAACAAAATATGTGAGAACAACGAAATCTCTCGCTGCTGCTATAAATGCCCTGACAACACCGGAACACGGCGCGATTCCAGTGGTCTGTGATCAATTCATTGCCCGGAGCTTGACCCTTTACACCGATATCAATCCGCTGGCAACAAAGGTGGACCGGGAAACCCTTCCGGAAGAAGTGAGAAAATCCCCCACTGTTCTTCCCGCCAAAACACTGTGGCTGATGTTGAGAGAAAAGGTCCCTATGTTGCTGGTTCGCAAAAATCGGGACACACGCCCGTTGCCGGGGAAATTAGAGAAGATATGGACAGGTGAACACTACACAATTTTCAGCAATTTGAAGCAGCAACTCCCCGCACTTTCGGCCGGTGAACATTAAGTAGCCTGTACTTCTCTTGACATCCGGACAGAATATGGTACCTTATAAGGACAGGAGGCGACATGAGCATAACAAATGATATTAAACCAGTCACTTATCTGAAATCCCGCTCAGCCGATCTGCTGAAACAGATTAATGAAACCCGCCGCCCGGTCATTATTACCCAGAACGGTGAACCCCGCGCGGTGATCCAGGACCCGGAAAGTTATGAACAAATGCGCAATGCTATCGGGTTGATGAAACTTCTGTCCCAGGGGGAAGCCGATGTACAAGCCGGACGGGTAAGCGAACCGGACGCACTGTTCAACCGACTGCAAAGCGGGCTGGGAGAAGAATGACCGCCCTCTTCCAGGTCCTGTGGACACTCACTGCAGAAAAGGACGTATCCACCATCATACACTACATTGCTGAAAATGACAGGGAAACGGCCTTTCTGGTGCTGGAAAGAATCCGACAAACCGTGAAGCAATTAAATGAGTTCCCGGAGCGTGGACGGGTTATCCCGGAATTGAAAAAACAGGGAATTTCCAGCTATCGGGAACTGATTGTCTCCCCCTGGCGAATCATGTA
>CBEUWV010000366.1:0-2082 GCA_965546895.1 uncultured bacterium | reverse complement strand
TTCCCATTCTGCTCGGCCTTGGCGGAGCTAGCGCCCTCTTCGGACTGCATCGGTATTGGCCTGTATTCATCGCCGTCGGACTGATAATTCTGGCCGGGGCCACGTGGGTTGCGGTACGAAAGCACAACCGTTGCTGCACTGTTCCAGATCGAAAACAGAACATTCGCATCGTTCTGACAGTATTCGGGATCGGAATCGGTTTCTACCTGCTGCTGCAATTTGCCGCAATCCCGGTATTATCCCGTTTAGCCAGCAGCATGATTCAGCCAGCCCAGGCAGAACCTGTAGAATCCGACAGGCTACCAACCTTGAAGTTAGACATTGACGGAATGACCTGTTCCGCTTGCGCAGTGGGCATTGAACAGGCGTTGCTGACTGTGCCGGGTGTCCGGGAAGCCCATGTGAACTGGAAGAATGGAGCCGGAGAGGTCCTGTTCAACCCAAATCAAACGAGCCCTGCCGCTATTTTAAGGGCGCCGGTACATGAACAGTACACACTTAAACTAAAACCAGAACCCGCCCGGGGCTCGAAAGGACAACGCTAATGGATTGCTGCAACACTGGATTTCAAAAGAAACGCCTCATCATCATCGGCGGGGGATCAGCCGCCTTTTCCGCCGCCATCAAAGGACATGAACTGGGTGCGGAGGTCACCATGATAAACGATGGCCTCCCCATTGGCGGAACCTGTGTCAACGTGGGCTGCGTCCCGTCCAAAACGCTGATCCGGGCAGCTGAACAAGTGCATCGGGCTAACCATCACGGGTTTCAGGGCATTATCACGTCGGGACGGATGACTGATTTTCAGGCAGTCATGGACCAGAAGCGGGAACTGGTAAAAGAGCTCCGGCAGGCCAAGTACCTGGACGTGGTGTCCGACATGGAAGGCTTTACGCGGATAACCGGTCATGCGGGGTTCAAGGACGCCCACACCGTTGCGGTAAACGGGCAGGAGATAACAGGTGATGTGTTCCTGATTGCCACCGGCGCCACCACATTTGCACCGGATATCCCCGGTTTACACGAATCCGGTTTTCTGACCAATGAAACAGCATTCGAACTGGACACACTGCCTGAGTCCATGATTGTACTGGGGGGGCGCTATATCGCACTGGAAGTTGCCCAAATGTTCGCGCGGTTCGGCACTCGGGTTACCGTGCTGCAACGCTCTGATCGCATTCTCCCCACAGAATCCCCGGACATAAGCAATGCAATACAGGCATTCCTGGAGGATGAGGACATCCAGATCGTCACCGGCGTCTCTTTGGGTTCTGTGTCACGGGAAGGAAATACCGTTACGGTTCACGCTACCGTGAACGGCAAACAGCGGGCATTCCAGGCCGAACAGCTCCTTCTGGCAACCGGGCGAAAACCCAACACCGATGGGTTGGGACTGGAGAGCATCGGGGTAGAAACCGACGCCATCGGTTCTGTACAGGTTGATGGCCAACTTTCCACCAGCGTCCCCGGTATTTTTGCCGCAGGAGATGTCATTGGAAAGCGGATGTTCGTGTACACGGCAGCAGCGGAAGGCTCATTGGCTGCAACAAATGGCCTGACCGATGCTAATAAGCCCTTTGATGCCACCGTACTGCCATGGGTGATCTTCACCGACCCCCAACTGGCAGGCGTCGGCATGGACGAAGTGGAAGCCGCTGCCCTTGGCTTTACCGTGGACGTGTCCGTTCTTCCCAT
Source organism: uncultured bacterium (assembly GCA_965546895.1). Classification (GTDB taxonomy): domain Bacteria; phylum Acidobacteriota; class Holophagae; order Thermotomaculales; family Thermotomaculaceae; genus UM-FILTER-49-7. Next base: position 387 of record CBEUWV010000366.1, on the reverse strand, counting down.
GAGTCACGTGCCCAGGTCCATTGCCGCGCGGGACACCCGAGGATTCGTCAAGCTGATCCGTGACCGGGCCACCGACCGGATCGTCGGCGGCCGTGTTCTGGCACCTGAGGGTGCGGAAGTGATAATGGAAATTGCCATGGCCATCCGCCATCAGATGACCGCACTGGAACTGGCGGAAATGCTCCATCCCTACCTCACTCTCGCGGAATCTGTGAAACTGGCCGCCATTGCCTTCGGAAAGGATGTTAATAAACTGAGTTGCTGCGCAACGTAAGAGACCGGACCTGAAGGCGACAAGAGTGATGGGTGATGAGTGATGGGTGATGGGTGACAAAAGACAGGGAATGGCCAATTCCCATTCTTAACTCAAACTCAGACTTAAACTTA
>CBEUWV010000365.1:0-2090 GCA_965546895.1 uncultured bacterium | reverse complement strand
TCGCGGCGGAAACCATATCCCCACTGAGGATAACGTTACGGGTCAGCCTGCGGGTTTGAATGTCATTGGGAGAACCAATCCCAGCCAGTCCGGACGCGGTAACAAGATATTTTGACTGAAATGGGGGACAAGAGAAACTCCGCACAAGCATCGCCTTCGCTTCCGCTTTATCAAACGCCTCCACAACCACATCACAGTCCGCAAAAACAGAGAACACATTGTCCTTATTCAGTTCAAGCCGATGCAGCACAAACTTGAGAAAGGGATTGAAGCGGGAAATGGATTCCGACAAGGCATCAACCTTGTACCGACCGATGTCTGCCGCGTCATAGCACTGGCGATTCAGGTTCGATGGTTCTACAACGTCGTAATCCACCAATACAAGGCGACCAATTCCTGTCCGTGCCAGGGCGGTTGCAACGTGAGATCCAAGGCCGCCAAGCCCCGCAATTCCAACACACGCGTTTTTGAAGGATTCCTGAAGTGCGGGGCTATTCCGGGCAGTCAGCATGGACATGAATTCATCCTCGGAAGGCATCACTCCACGTCGGATAAATACCACTGCGTCACCATCATGGAGAGATTTTTCCGAATCCTTTGAATCTATCGGAAACCCGTTCAGAATCGTGATATCCGGAGTACCTGACTCAGCCTGTTGATTCCATAATTCTGCTACAGGCACCGACTTATCCAGAACAACTTTTCTTCCATTCACCATAATCTGAATTTTCCCGTCCATCAACCACCACCTACCGGCACATACAGGAACAGGTGGTCACCATTTTGCAACTCATAATCAAGACGTTTCTCTTCCCTATTCACAATTGGAATGATGTAGCGTTGATGATCGGAAGAAATGGAGAACGCATCCAGAAGTTGAGCAACCGTCTTTCCTGCCTCAAGCTCCATTGTCCCGCCACTCTCCACAGTGGTTATTTGTAGAAATCCGGGAAATTCCAGAATGATTTTCATTTTGACTCCCTGAACTGATTATCCCGTTCCCGGAGCTTCCAGTCAAGGGATGAAACAGAAGTAAAAGACAAGTTTCTTATCTTCTCTCCTTTCCCCACATTTGGTACAATACTGTTTCTGGAGGAAACTATGAAGTTTAATGAAAAATTGCTTGAAATCATCGTTTGCCCGGAATGCAAAAAGGACCTCGAGCTGACAGCGGACAGAAAGGGACTTCGGTGCAATCAGTGCAAACGGGTCTATCAGATTGATGAGAACGGTATTCCCCATCTACTTCTGGAGGAAGCCAGGATTGAAGAATAGCTTTTTCGTTACGGCGAGCATCCCCTGCAAAGTCACGTATACGGAAGAGGGACAGCTGAAGGGTGATCGGTTTACCCTCACGGTTACGCTTTCCTCCAGTGAATTGGACAAGGACGGTTTTGTTGTGGATTTTGACCCTGTTCAACAGATGCTGGAAAAACTCCGGGATCAGTTGGAAGCGAAGCCGCTGGATCATTTCACAGGCAGTCCCTTTTCCATGAAATCGCTGCTGACTTTTATACATCAGGAGCTTGACGAATCACTCAAAACACATCATATTATTCAGAAGGTCTACCTGGAAGGAGATCGGGAGGGATTCGGCCTTGAAGTTAATTGAAGTGCTCAGTAAACACAAAACAAGCTTTCTTCTGCTATATGTCGGGCTGCTTCTTCCTGTCATTCTGCTCTTTTATTTCTTCAAACCCATGGTAATCTCCGGCTCCAGCATGTATCCGACTTTCCACAATAATGACCACATTGTGGTTGATAAGTTTAATGGGGAAATATCAACACTGAAGAGAGGAGATGTGATTGTATTTTTCTCTCCCATTGATGAAAACCGCCTGTTGGTTAAACGCATTATCGGACTGCCCGGAGATGTTATCGCGATTCGAAACGGCAGTGTGTTTCTCAATGGCAAATTGCTCCGGGAACCGTACACCAACCACCGTTCAGAAAGTTATGAAACAATTCCCGCTTTTCCCATCCCTGCCGGTTCAGTGTTTGTTCTGGGTGACAATCGACTGGTCAGCGCAGATTCACGGGAATGGGGTGCAGTGGACAAATCCCGCATCTACGGAAAATACATCTTCAAA
>CBEUWV010000364.1:0-2099 GCA_965546895.1 uncultured bacterium | reverse complement strand
TGCTCCCGGACAAAATCAAGTTTCCCTTCAGGTAAAGAGCCGGTGTCCGCCAGCATGCGGCCGAGAATGGTGGACTTGCCATGATCCACGTGTCCCACGATCACGAGTGACAACAGCTCACTGTTGTCAGTGGATAGTGGATGGTGGATGGTGGATGGCGAAGAGGACAGAGATGTCTTTACTTGTTCGGAACCATTTTCTTTATTTGTCATTAGTTTTCCTCTTATCTAGTGATGCGATCAAAGCATAAATCATTTTTCTGATGGAAATTAGACTGATTACAATTTCTCTCTCCGATTCCAGATAACCAACTCTTTTCGCAATTATCAGTTGTGTTTCACACTCAGAGCACGAACCCAACGAAACATACAGAAACTGGATAAACTCCTTTGTTGATTTCCTGGAAAATCCTTCGGCAATATTGGAAGGGATTGAAACAGCACATCTCCTGAGTTGGGATGTCAATCCATACATTTCAGATTTCGGAAAGTTATTTGATAACCTGTAAATACTCTCTGCCAATTTCATTGACATCTGCCACACTCGCATTTCCTTAAAATCTGAGATTTTCCCATTCACCATCTTATTACCATCCACTATTCACCTTCCACCATCCACGTACATGTAATCGCGCTTTGCGCGATTACATGTAACCGTCTTTACGCAATTCTTCGAGACCTCCTCCGTCTTCTTTGTCCTGTTCCCGGCCGGAACGTTCGGCGATATTGGCGAATTTCCCGGTTTTCAGCTCTTCAATCACCTCAGCCACATTTTTTGCGGTGGATTCCACCGGGGAAGTGCAGGGCCAGCACCCGAGAGAGCGGTACCGCTTGCCTTCCCCATGGTCAAAATACAAATCGACGATGGGGATATTTTCCCGACCGATGTATTCCCAGATGTCCAGCTCGGTCCAGTCCAGAAGCGGATGAACCCGCACATGAGTGCCCGGAGCAAAATCTGTCTTGAACTGGTTCCAGAGTTCCGGGGGCTGGTCCCCGACGTCCCAATTGTTGTATGAATCCCTGGGGGAGAAGTACCGCTCTTTGGATCGGCTTCCTTCTTCATCGGCACGAACACCCACGATTACTCCCGTGTATGGGTCCCGGTTTTTGTCCAGCTCATATTCTCCGGTATTGTGGTTCATCCGATACCGGGGACCGGTGCCGGCAAGTGTATTTTGAAGTGCCAGCGTCTTCAGGTTCCGGCAGCATTCCAGACGGGTCGCGTTGCCGTCCGGATACGTTTCTTTTTTTTCCAGCGCACGGGTGTTTTCACCGTATACCATGTCCAGGCCCCACTCCCGTGTGACATTGTCTCTGAATTCAATCATTTCGGGAATTTTATAGTGGGTGTCCACGTGAACCAGCGGGAACGGCACATGTCCGAAGAAGGCCTTCCGCGCCAGCCAGAGCATGACCGTGCTGTCCTTTCCGATGGACCACAGCATACACAGGTTTCGAAACTCGCTGTATGCCTCTCTGAGTATGTGCACACTTCTACACTGTAGCTGATCTAATCTGTCCAAGGAGTGATGAGTGATGGGTGATGGGTGATGGGTGATTTTTTCTTTTTTGTTCATTGTTTAGCCTTTTAACTTCTGCTTCAAAGAACGAATCAATGAAAGCAGCTTTCTGCGAATTTCTTCAAGATTTTCCAGTACATTCAAATTCAATTCATAGCCCAATTCTTTTGACACAATCAATTGTGTTTCCAACTCGGAGAGGGAACCTAATGAAATGTAGAGAAATCGAATGAATTCTTTTGTCGTTCCCCTTGCCGCACCTTCCGCAATATTGCTGGGGATAGAAACAGCACTTCTTCTCAACTGGTTTGTAATACCATACAATTCATTTTTGGGAAAAGAGGAAGTTGCCTCATATACACGCTTTACAAATTGAATTGCTTCCTTCCAAACGTCCAAATCCTTATGTGTCATCTTTTCTTAGCCCCTTCTCATGTCCCTGTCACTCATCACCCATCACCCATCACTTCCCCTTCAATATGCGCCATCCCGCTTTAAGACAACGGCTATGGTCTTGATCAGGATTTCCACATCCAGCCACAGGGTCCAGTTGGAAACATACCACTCATCCAGTCGA
>CBEUWV010000363.1:0-2109 GCA_965546895.1 uncultured bacterium | reverse complement strand
GGAGCTGGGGGGAACCGGCGTTCTGCTTCAGGGTGGAATGAATCCGGAACTCCCCTGGGACTACTACCCCGGTATGTTGAGGGCAATGAAATCCGCTTTCCCTGAGATTCATATTCATGGGTTCTCTCCTCCGGAAATCCATTGGTTTTCTGAATTTTTCCATCGACCGGTGGAGGCTGTAATTTCGGAACTGGTGGACGCGGGGCTTGACTCCATTCCAGGCGGTGGCGCGGAGATTTTGTCCGATCCGGTTCGGGATCGTACCAGCCCGAAAAAATGTAATTCTAACCAGTGGATTGACGTGATGCGGAAAGCCCACGGACTTGGATTGAAGACGACGGCGACTATGATGTTCGGCGTGGGGGAGAGCCTTTCGGACCGGGTAGAGCACCTCCGGCGTGTCCGGGAACTCCAGGATGAAACCGGGGGATTCACCGCGTTTATCCCCTGGCCCTATCAGATTCACAAAGGACGGTTCATTCAATATGAAAATACAGGAGTGGATTATTTGAAAACCCTGGGGACAGCCCGGTGCTATCTCCACAATGTCCCCAATGTTCAAGCCTCGTGGGTTACTCAGGGAAAGAAGATGGGCCAGGTGGCGTTGATGTTTGGTGCCAACGACATGGGCTCCACCATGATCGAAGAAAACGTCGTCCGTTCCGTGGGCGTCAGCCATACCATTTCACGGGAGGAAATCATTCAATTGATTCACAGCGCAGGGTTTGACGCGTTTCAGCGGACCAACGTGTATGGTCGTCTGCAGGACTACCCCAGGGAGATCAAATGAAGCTGTATCAGATTACCCAGTTCATTACCCGCTGGGGGCTTCGACCGGAACAGGCCATAGAACAGGCTGCGGGAAAATACCATGTGGATGAGGGGAAAATCACCATCCGCCGACAGGCACTGGACGTCCGGGGGAAGCGGCCCCGTGCGGTTTACACCATGGAGGCAGCGATGGAGAGCAGTACCGCTCATTTGAGCGGACAGCCTAAAATCAGGGAAATCGAACGGCGCGATTTCAAGGAAATACTGAGAGAAATCCCATCAAACAAAATTGAACGCCCCATCATTGTCGGACTTGGCCCCGCCGGGCTCTTTGCGTCGCTGACCTTCCTTGAAAAGGGCATTAAGCCGGTAATTCTGGAAAGAGGAAAGCCGGTGGAAGAGCGGCTGATAGACGTAAATGCCTTCTGGAATCAGGGCATACTCTCCGAAAACAGCAACCCCCTTTTCGGAGAAGGGGGCGCCGGTACTTTTTCCGATGGAAAACTGACCACGAGAATCAATGACCCGATGTGTTCTTTCGTGCTGGAGCAATTTGTCCGCTTTGGCGCAAAGGACAGGATCCTCATGGATGCCAAACCCCATGTGGGTACGGACAAGCTCATCAAAGTTCTCGCATCCGCCCGGGAATATCTCCTGTCACAGGGTGCGGAAATTCATTTCAATACACGGTTTACCGGTTTTCAGGAGAAGGATGGAAAAGTGCTTGTTCAGACTGCCAGCGGAGAAACATTCACCGGTGACAGCTTGATCCTGGCCATCGGCCACTCGTCACGGGACACCTACCGGCTTCTCATGGAATCCGGCATGGCAATGGAACCGAAACCCTTCGCAATTGGGGCAAGGCTTGAGCATCCCCAGGGTCAGATTGATGACATCATGTACGGGAAAGGGAACCGGAACCGCTTCGGCTTGCCACCGGCCAGTTACCAGATGGCATGGAACGGGGAAAATGATACCGGTTGTTACACCTTCTGCATGTGCCCGGGTGGACAGGTGATCCTTGCCGTGAATGAACCGGAAACCCTCTGTGTCAACGGTATGAGCGGTTCAAAAAGAAACAGCCCCTTTGCCAATGCCGCCCTGGTGGCGAAAGTGCCCGTTACCGCATTTGATGGAGACGACCCCATGGCTGGTGTCCGTTTTCAGCAGCAGATTGAAAAGGACGCCTACCGCCTGGGAATGCCGGGCTTTATGGCGCCGAGTCAGCGGGTAGTGGATTTCATGGACGGCAAAATGACGGCCCGTCCCCTGGCAAGCAGTTTCACCGGTCAGACCTATCCCTATCCGCTCCACGAGATGTTGCCGGAATTCGTTGTG
>CBEUWV010000362.1:0-2116 GCA_965546895.1 uncultured bacterium | reverse complement strand
GGGTAGGAGTAGGAGCAGAAAACTCAGGAAATTGCCAATCCCTGTCTTTTGTCACCCATCACACATCACTCATCACTCATCACTCTTCTCTCTTCACTCTTCTCTCTTCACTCTTCTCTGCCTTCCCCACATTTTCCACATGCCGATATTCATAAACAACTGGCGGATGTAAACCAGAACGGGCACGACAAACCAGATCGACAGTTTGTCCAAGCCTACCAACCGCCTCCGCTGCAGTAACAGTTTATAGGGTCTGGACCACATTCTCAGAGCAAATTGCAAGATCAGGTGCAAACCCATGAGGCCCGCTAAAGCCAGCAAGGGATGAAACAGGAATGCCAAAAGGAGCAAGGCAATCCCCAAAAGAAACCACACGGGAGAGCCCTTTTCCAATGACATGTTTATCAGTCCCGGCTTGTTTAAAGAATATTTGGTCACACCGACACCGATATTCCATTTTGCATAGTTGGCCAATGGGCCGTGGGGCTTGTGATAAATTTTCATTTCCGGCTCATAATGTAAGCGATAGCCTGCCAAACATAAGCGTCGGCTCATGTCAACGTCTTCTCCCCCGCTGTCAAAGTCAAGGTTGTATCCGCCAACCCCTTCCAATGTTGATTTGTAAAATGCCCCGTTACAACCTGGAATGAATGTTATACCGTCAGAGTCAATTACAGTATTGGCGTCCAGACCAATGCCGCCTCCCCCGGGATGGCCCACCGCCCCAATGCACCGATCCATCCAGTTCGTATCCTTCGGCGGAAAGGCATCTCCCCCGATTCCTATTGAATCCGGATGTTTTTCATAGCCCCTTGCAATACCCTTCAACCAAGAGGGGGGGATTATGGTGTCAGCATCCGCGAATGCAATGATGTTAAATCGGGCAGTTTTAAGCCCTTCATTTCTCTGTCGACTGAACCCGGCCTCACTTTTGATCAGTCGAACGGATTCATATTCCAAAACAATGGACCGGAGTTTGATCCGTTGAAGCGTCAACCACAATGATTTCGAACAGGGTCGGAGGGTAATCTATCTTTACGAATGAGTCCAGACATTCCCTTATATTCCCTTCTTCATTCTTCGTAATAATGATTACGGAAATCTCGGGCAAAGAAATACTTTCAGCCCTATTCATGAAAAACTTCCGCATTTACTACGCATCCTTCAAACACGCGGTAATCGTATACGCAATTTCGGCAGAACTCAAACTGGTCCCGGTCCGCCTGGAACCGGCTTCGAAAATTTTCCACTTCCGGAGAAAACCATATTTCATCGAAATGCTGATCATTGATATTACCGAAAGGATGCTGGTACTGTAGGTCAAACTCGCAAGAAATAATTTCGCCATCTGGGAACAGAGTTGGTTTTGTCCAGGGAAACCGGCACTTGAATCTGCCAGGCTTTCGATCGGCACGAAACCATTTTGTATATCTGTACCAACGATATTTTTCCTGTTCCGGAGCAAATATCTTGTCTCTTTCAGGATCACACTGACCGTCCTGCCTTGTGGAAAAGGCCTTGTAACTGACCATATCCACACCCAGATCCATGGCCAGTTTCCGGAATTCATTCACCTCATCTTCATTATCCAGTGAAACCACCATCCTCAGATTCAAGATGGGGCCTACCCCGCCGTTCGCCTCTTTTGCAGTCACAAGCGTTCGGATGTTGTTCAGAACTCGCTCCAGGTTGCCGCCTCGCCTCTGCGCAGCATAGCTTTCCTCCTCAGTTCCGTCCACAGCGATAATTAATGCCGTCAAACCACATTTTACAAGTTCTTCCGCCTGAACTTTCGTCAAACGGTTCAGGTTGGTACTGGTGACAGTAAGGATGTTGCGATCGGTGGCGTATCTCACCATTTTCGCCAGTTCAGGGTTCAAAATCGGCTCCCCCCAGCTCCAGAGAATCATATAAAGCAGGGTTTCTCCGGCTTCATCTACGAATTTCTTGAATGTGTTAAAGGGCATCAGCATCCGTGCCATTGTTGTTTCATCCTTGGATGGACAGATGCGGCAGTTCAGATCACAAAGATTGGATGGTGATATGTGTGCCATGTATGGTCGTCCCATGGTTCGGGCAATTGGAAACAATCGGTTCAGACCAATCTTGACCAGGT
>CBEUWV010000361.1:0-2121 GCA_965546895.1 uncultured bacterium | reverse complement strand
CCCTTGCACTTACACTGCCGCAGAGCGGAAGATTGGCCCCGGGTTTCGACGTGTAATCTGACTTTGCAATTCCAGAGAGACAGAAGGCAGTCATTGTCATTTTCGAACGGAAGTGGGACCGGGATACGGAACTTGAAAATCTGACCCACGTGTTTTCATCGATTTGACAGAGGGTTGCTGATTTGATATAGTACCGTTAAGATCTTTTAAAATCTATTTCTTAGCTTCGGAATCCTCCTGCCTGCGGCAGAAATTCAAATCAAAACATTTCGTTTTCCATACACTTACTCATGTTACTTGCATAAGCAAAGAGATTTCAGGAGGTACACAATTGCAAATCTTCAATGATCCTCAAAAAATAGTGGCCAGAGATGTTGCTGATAAAGTTGCGTCTCACAAAGATAAGGGCGTGATCACGTCCTGCAAAGGGCTGGGAAATACGGAACGCGTTCAGCGCCGGGAAGAACAGGAAGGTTAATTATTCATGCATTTTATTGACTGGTTTCTCTTCGGTCTGTACATGGTCGGTGTACTTGGTATAGGTTTTTACTTTTTTAAGAAGAACAAGGACCGGGAAGACTACTATGTCGGCGGTCGCAATATGACTCCGGGACATGTTGGGTTGTCCGTTGTCGCAACAGATGTCGGAGGTGGCTTTTCCATCGGGCTGGGCGGATTGGGTTATCTGATGGGCCTGTCCGGTACATGGTTGCTGTTCACCGGCCTCCTCGGGGCCTGGCTGTCAGCTGTCTGGATTATCCCCCGAATCAAGAAGCTGGATGCAAAGCACAGTATGCTGACCTATCCTGATTTTCTCCGTTTTCGCTACGATTCAAAGGTCGCACTGGTTGCGGCTATTATTTCAGGTATCGGATACCTGGGGTTTACCGGTGGTCAAGTTCTGGCCGGTGCAAAACTGTTTTCCGCAGCCATTCTGGATGGCCCGGTCCTGGGCATATCTGCTTTGACGTTTTCAATCATTCTGATTGGCGGTGTCATTCTGCTGTATACCGTACTGGGTGGCTTGAAAGCGGTAATTTACACCGACACGGTTCAGTGGATTATCCTGCTCGTGGGTCTCATTTTTCTGGCGATTCCATTTGCGGTTGCCCGTGTGGGTGGATTTTCAGCCATATATCATAAGCTGCCGGACGGCTATTTTTCCCTGACGGCAGTTTCCTTTCCTACATTTTTCAACTGGATGGTCACGATCATGCCCATCTGGTTGATTGGCATGACACTGTACCAGCGCATGTATGCCTGCGGCTCCACGAAGGATGCACAAAAGGCATGGTATATCGCGGGGATTTTTGAATATCCGATAATGGCGTTTGTGGGCGTTTTCCTGGGCATGTGTTCACGCTTATTGTTTCCGGCTATTGATCCTGAAATGGGCGTTCCGTTATTAATCCACGATGTTCTTCCCATTGCGGCGAAGGGAGTTGTCCTGGCATCCTACTTTTCCGCAATCATGTCGACCGCAGACAGTTGCCTCATGGCGTCATCCGGCAATTTTGTCAATGATATTGTTGAACGGGCCGTGCGCAGGACCCTCAGTGAAAAGGCACTGATGCGACTGTCTCAATTCTCCACGCTGATAATCGGAATACTTGCAATGCTCCTCGCATCCGGCTTTCAACAGGTACTGGACGCCATCCTGTATGCGTACTCCTTTATGGTTTCCGGCCTGTTTGTCCCCACATTGGGGGCTTATTTCTGGAAGCGGGCATCCTCGCTCGCAGCCTTCTGGAGCATGATTTCGGGTGGATCACTCACCCTGATTCTTACGCTGAAGGGATTCAAGCTGGCCGGGTTGGACCCCACGATCTTTGGTATCACACTGAGTGCGTTGGTTTTTGTCACCTTGACCCTACTGTTTCCCAGTGAAAAAACAAATGAAGAAACGGAACATTCGCATGCCTGACATTGTCCAGACAATCGGCAACTCTCTGATCCAGCATGGACCGGATAATGACCGAATCTACCTGATGAAAGCATCAAGTAAATCCGGAAAGTCCAGGGTCTCCAGCAGCAGGTGATAACGGTTATCCATCAGCGCATAGGCGTGGAATATCACTCCATACTTTTTCTGCACCCAATGAACTGACCCTGGTCTCCTTG
>CBEUWV010000360.1:0-2135 GCA_965546895.1 uncultured bacterium | reverse complement strand
GTTTCGAGCCTGTCAGACATCCCCCAGCGGAATGTTTCGCTGCTATCCCGGAATATTGAAGACCTATGTGCCCAAGCCACTTCAAGTGCACAAGAGAGGGCAATGAGCGAGTGGCTCTTTTGTATGCGTATTTTCGGTGAAGATACGCTATGATTTATACCGTTGCGAAATATGTTCTGATGCGAGTCCTTTATTTTCTTCTCGTAATGTTTCTCATATTTATCCTGATCTATCGGGTAGGGGGAGAAACAGTCCTTCCCACTTCAGGCAATCTCTCCATGAAAGTGAACAATGCCGGCACTTCCCCGCCCAGTTTTAAGAAATTGCCTGGAGCATATCTTTCGTGGTTGACGGGGGCAATTCGCTTGCAGTTTGGAAGGTCGCTCTCGACTCGGCGTCCGGTTTCAGATCTCGTTTTTCATCGTCTCTGGAATTCAATCCTCTTGAATCTTTTCTCACTGGCCCTTATTTTCATCGGTGGCGTGGCATTGGGGAGTTTTCTTGCTTATTACACACCAGAAGGGGGGCATCCTCTGGAATCTTTTCTTTATCTGTTATACGCGATACCGGATTTTGTGCTGGGCGTAGCGCTATTGTCACTTTTTTCGTTTCATTTACATTGGTTTCCCTCCTGCTGTCTGCACAGCTTTAACCTGAGCGTAACCGGACATATACATACTGCTGTGGATATTCTGTATCACCTGATTTTACCGGGTATAACATTGTCAGCATCGGGTCTGGTTTTCGTCACGCGCTTTACCAAATCCTCCCTGGATGAAATACTGGATGCCCCTTTCGTATTTGCATTGAAAAGCCGTGGCATTCCAACTCGAAAGGTGTTGCGTCACGTATTAAAGAATGGGATTTTCCCTTTCTTAACCATGAGCGGATTCATCATTCCGGCAATTGTTAGCGGTGCCGTGGTGGTGGAGTCACTGTTTTCTTTTCCCGGAGTGGGAAAAACCTTTTTTGACGCAGTTATAGCGCGCGATTATCCGGTGATTCTGGCGATTACTTTCATCGACACCTTATTTGTATTTCTGGGTTTGATGATTTCAAATTTTCTGTATCGACAGTTTGACCCCAGGGTGAAGCATGCAAATTCTTAGATATTCCGCACGGGGATTCATCGCGTTTATTATACTTCTAAGTATTTTTATGCCCTTGCTTATCCCTGTCAATCCGATGAAACAGAAACAGATCGACATTGAAAAAAACTCAACTGAGACCCATCTGTCTGCGAAAACGAACAAAGGCAGTTTTTTTCCGATTCTGAGTATTTCTCCCTTTCGCGTCGAAAGTAGTGCGTCTCTCGAAGGGCCGTCATGGCATCATTGGCTGGGCACCGATATTCTCGGGAGAGACGTTCTTGCACGGATGCTGCTGGGTGGCCAAGTGTCATTTTTTATCGGCTTTCTGGCCACGTTCATTTCCCTTCTCATTGGAATTCCCGCAGGTGCTCTGGCTGGTTTTTCAGGTGGATGGAAGGACCGCGTCTTCAGCCGCTTCGTGGAACTCTTCTACGCCGTTCCAATGCTCCTTCTTCTCATCCTTGTCTCAGGGACATTTGAACTCACAAGCTTTTCATTGGCGGTTCTACTTGGCATCTTCGGATGGATTGTTCCGGCTCGGTACATGCGGGGGGAAGCGTTGAAACTGAAGGAAATGAACTATGTTAAATATGCGGTAGCAACAGGGGCTTCCCGCTGGCACATCATTCGTACACATCTCATTCCCAACGGTATCGGCCCGGTTCTCGTGGCTGCAAGCTTCAATATGGCGAACCTGATTCTCATTGAAGCCACCCTGAGTTTTCTCGGGCTGGGGGTAAGACCGCCTTTCCCCAGTTGGGGACGTATGGTCTATGATGGATTAGGCTTTCTGAATGTGGCCCCGTGGATTTATGTGCCCCCGATGATTATGTTGTTTCTGTCCATTTTTTCTTATGACATTCTTGGTCAGGATCTGAAACGGTGGCTGCACTCCCGATAGCTGCTCCACCTTCCCCGGTGGGAGTAGGGGGCAGAAAGTGCGAGTGAAAGTGAAAGTGCGAGGCAGAATGGAATTTGCCATTCCCTTTTTTTACTTAAACTTAGACTCAAACTTGAACTTCTCTTTTCCCACCCATCACCCAT
>CBEUWV010000359.1:0-2136 GCA_965546895.1 uncultured bacterium | reverse complement strand
AGAAAATCCATGATGTGACATATATCCTGTTGATTTTTTTCCTAACCGTGATAATGTATATTCATAGAGCTTATTCTAAAACATGGTAGGGAAGGTTCAAATGAAAGAACACGAAGTGTTCACTGAAAATGGTGGACAGGCGTACACTGAGTACATCCTGATTGTGGTCCTGGTGATGGTGCCGATCTACTGGGTCTTTAACACCTTTATCAATGCGGTCGATTTTTACTTCAAATTGATCAGTTTTTTTGTGCAACTGCCGTTTCCCTGATGGAGCGGCAAAAATTTTCTTTCCATAGGAGGTTAGAATGTTCAAGTTTATGCAGATGTTCGGTTCCAGGGTACCTGCCGGCTTCAGTCCGGAAAAGGTAGATGTGAAAGCGCTGCTCAAGCGTTTCCATGAGGACGAAGAGGGCCAGGGGATGACAGAATACATCATCATTCTGGTGCTCATCGCCGTCTTTGTAATCCTGGTGGTAAAGTTCTTCGGGCAGAAGATCAAGGACCTCTTTGGCCAGTCCACCCAAGCCTTGAACAAGCAGGTAGTTGTAGAAGGAACTTGATTTGTTGATTCCGGGACAGGGGCTGGAGATTGCGCGGAATGTATTGTTGTATGGTGTGGTGTCAATTTGTGCTGTAACCGACATTCTCTACGGAAAGATTTACAATAAAATTACCTACCCGGTGATTCTGCTGGGGGTGATTCTGGCGATTTTTTCCGGATTCATGATGTTGAAAGCTTCTCTGGTGGGACTCCTTGTGGGATTTCTCCTTTATTTTCTTGTATTCATGATGGGAGGATTCGGCGGCGGTGATGTCCCTTTGTGCTTTACGCGTCTTTTTATTCGGCCCTCATTGGTGGCATCATGTCCATTGCCGCAGTGATCTGGAAGGGCAAACTCCTTCGGACACTGCGCAACGTTTTTTCTGTGTTTTTCTCTTACCCCCTGTCCCTGATTTTTCCCGGTATGGAACCGATTTCCCTTAATCCTGAAAACAGCATGCGCATTCCCTTCGGGTTTGCCATTTGCCTTGGAACGCTTTGGGCGGTGCTGGAGTTTCATTTCCATGTAAGTGTGTTTGATTTTATCAATGTAGGTGGGTTAGTGTCATGAAGCGGCGGGATAGCGGCGGCGCGGCATTTGAATACATTATCATTATTGTAATCATTGCGGTCGTCGCGGTTGTGGGCACCTATTATTATCGTTCCCACGTTGTAGAGAAAGGGTTTGAGCAGTCTATAGAGTCCATTGACCAGGGCCAGGACCTTGCGTCCGGAGCGCTGCTTTCCGAAACCGACAAGGTGTCCAAAATCCAATTGACCGGTCCCATGATGCTGGGCATTGCCTGCATCGTGGTTCTGATGATTATTCTTTTCTCTACCTTCAAGGCAGCAAGGAAGGCCAAACGAGGCCTGAAAGATGTCGGGGGAGATGAAGACGGACAGGCCATGACCGAATTCATCATTTCATTTCCAATCCTATTGTTTATTACGCTCTGCATGATGCAGTTAAGCTTGATATATACAGCCCGGCTGGTGGTGAACTATTCTGCGTTTTCAGCAGCCCGTGCTGCTGCGGTTATTATTCCCTATTCTCTGGATAAGCAGAAAAGCAGTGATAAGAATGAGCCGGAAGGTGTTGTGATTTACAAAAACGAGGAAGGAAAATTGAATATGATCCGGAACGCGGCCCGGTTGACCTGTATGCCGATTTCAGCCGACGCCAGCTCAATTATGGGCCAGTTCACGGTTACCGTGTTCGGACAGCCGTTCAAACCTCTCCAATGGGCGGATACAACATTAAGCGCTGTCACCGGTGCCGTGAGCACGATTTTCAATGCAATTGGGGGCGTTTTCGGGTCCGATGACCTGGGAAACTATGTGGGCACCGCAATAGATCGGTACTTATACTCGTATTTATTTACAAATGTGGAATTGCTGGATGATAATTTTAAGCCCATTAAAGAAGATAAGACCTACGGACGGAAAATTGTAACGGTCCGGGTAATCCACGCGTTTCACCTTGGCATTCCGATAGCCAACGCTTTTATGGGGAAAAAATTCGGCTGGAGCCTCTTTGAGAAACTGGGTCTGAATAAGCTGGACGATTTGTTCGGAAGCTTAAACCTGAATGA
>CBEUWV010000358.1:0-2140 GCA_965546895.1 uncultured bacterium | reverse complement strand
CCGGCATTGGCCGGGATGAAAAATGTACGCTGTGACTACATAGACAAACGAAAATTTGTCCCGGTTGATATTTCAAAGGGGAAATCTATTCACAAGTGGTTGTTTTACCGGGACGCGCTGGAAGCGGACTGTTATATCAATGTTCCGATAGCCAAGCACCACTCCCTGGCACGGCTCACCATCGGATTGAAAAACATTATGGGGGTCATTGGTGGACATCGGGGGGAGATCCACCAGAATATCGGGCAGAATCTTGCGGACCTTAACACAGTGATTCGTCCGGCAGTAACCATTGTGGATGCCACCCGGATTCTCCTTCGAAACGGGCCACAGGGAGGAAGTCTCCGGGATGTCAAGGTATTGAATACGATACTGGCCTCGGCGGACATTGTGGCGGCGGACGCGGTGGCAACAACACTGTTTGGCCTGAACCCGACCGATATTCCGGCTACGAGGGCTGCTGCCGCTATGGGTCTGGGAGAGATGGATCTTGCCCGGATTGAACAGATACGAGTGTGAGATGAAATATCGGTTCACTACAAGAACGTTTCGAAAATTGTCCCAGCTTCTGTTTCTTCTCCTTTTTTTTGTATTGTTTAGAAAAACGGATTATTCCGGCAGCGATACACTGCCTTACGCGGTCAATCTCTTTTTCAGATGGGATCCCCTTGTGGCGGCCACTGTCACGCTGGCAGCCCGGAAGGTGATTCTACTCCTTCTTCCGTCTCTCTTTGTGGTCCTGTTGACGGTGGTAATGGGCCGGGTTTTTTGCGGCTGGGTGTGTCCCATGGGCACGTTGCTGGATTTGCTGGACAAAGGGATTCATCCCCCCGGGAATCCCACCATACGCCTTCGAAAAATGAAATATCTGGTTCTTATTGTATTACTGGTTTCTTCCTTATTCAGTTTACAGCTTATTGGATTTCTGGATCCCTTTTCTCTGTTGGTACGGGGCGCCGCGTTTTCAATCGACCCGATGTTCAACTGGTTGACCACGGGGTTCTTTAACACCATTTACTCCCATGCTCCGGCATTTGCAGACCGTGTAACGGAGCCGGTTTACACAATTCTGAAGAACGGTCTCCTTCCGTTTCGACAGTCTTTTTATTTTCTTTCCACTCTTTCCCTGATGATTCTGATTGCAATCGGAGCAATGGAGAAGCTGGGAAAACGGTTCTGGTGCCGAAACCTGTGTCCGTTGGGGGCATTGCTGGCGGTTTTCTCCCGGTGGAGTTTTTTCCGACGGATTCCGGCTGCTTCCTGTAGAAATTGTCCCCAGTGCGCACCCAATTGCCGGATGAACGCCTTTGACCCTGACAATGGGAAACTGCACCATGAAGAATGCAATCTCTGTATGGACTGTGTGGATGATTGTTTGAATCAATCCCCTCGGTTCGCCTTCACCGGGCGAAACAACCATGTGCCGGTGGATCTTAGCCGCCGTGCTTTTGTGGGAAGCGCGCTGGCCGGTATGGCACTGCCGGTGGCGGCAAAGGTCGGAGCCATTTCACGTGTCCCGCATCCGCTGCTCCTTCGCCCGCCGGGGGTTAAGAATGAAACGGATTTCCTTTCCCTTTGTGTTCGTTGTGGGGAATGCATGAAAGTCTGTATAGAAAATGCATTGCAGCCCTGTTTTTTTGAAAGTGGGTATCAGGGGATGTTTTCGCCCAGACTGGTGCCCCGCCTCGGCTACTGCGAGTTCAACTGTACACTCTGTGGTCAGGTTTGTCCCACTGGGGCTATTCCGAAGTTACTATTGCCCGCAAAACAGAAGGCAGTAATCGGCATTGCGGTGTTTGATGTGAACCGGTGTCTGCCCTATGCCAACGGGATCCCCTGCATGGTTTGCGAAGAGCACTGCCCCACCAGTAAAAAGGCGATTCTCTTTCGGGATAAAACTGTGCTGAATCGAAAAGGAGAAGAACTCGTTGTGAAGCAGCCGTATGTGGTGGAAGAGTTATGCATTGGATGTGGTATCTGCGAAAACAAATGTCCATTGCCGGGGGCTTCCGCAATCCGTGTACTAACGGCGAACAAAGGTACAGGTGGATTTTCTGATGGCTATGGCTGAGAATAAAGGAGATTTGATCGCACTCAATGTGCCCGCATTGTCGTCCCAAAGTAGTAATGTCCCTTTTAG
>CBEUWV010000357.1:0-2158 GCA_965546895.1 uncultured bacterium | reverse complement strand
AACGCTTCCAATGCTTCCAGGTCCGATTTCATCAGCAAAATTAAATTCTGCCGCAACTCGCTATCATCCGAAGTCGCCACATTTGAAGCAATCTTGAAAATGTTCTTCTGAATCGTTTCTACTTCAAGTCGGTCCCTGTCTGAATCCAATTTCAATTTTACAACACCCAACCAGCTGTTCAATTCATCCAGTGTGCCCAGCGCTTCAAATTTGGCTTCAGATTTCAAAGCGCGTTCACCGGAATACAGGGAGGAAAAACCGCCATCTCCCTTCTTCGTTGTGATGTCAGGCATGCTCACCTCCCATTTTATGCCGAAATGGTAGACACCTGAATCAAGTCATCAGGAAATTCCACAAGACGTTTGCCGCCCTCACTGGAAACAACAAATGTGTTTTCCACACCAACGGCTCCCAGTCCCTCTATGTAATATTTCGGCTCCACTGCAATGGTAACCCCTTCCACCAGGGGGCGGTCAAAGCGGGGTGCAATGACGGGCAATTCGTCCACTTCAAGTCCAAGGCCGTGACCGAAAAACCCTACCTGGTTTGGCCCAAATCCCATCAGGTTCTTTGTAAAACCGAATTCTTCGGCGAATCTTCGAGTCTCCTCATAAAGCTCCGACGGCACAGTACCCGGTTTCAACCTGTCAGCAATAAAGGCCTGAATATCAACACATTTCTGCTGAAATCTCCTCACTTCCTCAGAGGGGTCTCCCGGGAAATAAACCCGTGTTTCATCGCACAGATACCCCATATAGGCTCCCATGAAATCCACAAGGACTGGCTTCCCTGCCACCACCTTTACCCTTCCAGCGGGGTGCGGCGCGGATGGATATAAACCGGAAGAACCCGATGGTCCGTCAAAATTTGTCGGCAAATTGGCACTCTCTCCGGCAGTGATTACACCGTAGTAAAGCTCCGCGTTAAATCCGTTCATCCGGATAATCCCCTGATGCCCGTTTCTTCTCGCCACAGACTCGGCTTCCGCAGCAATATCCAATTCGGAAATACCGGGACGGATAAAGTCCTTCATATGTTGAAAAACAG
Organism: uncultured bacterium; assembly: GCA_965546895.1. GTDB lineage: Bacteria > Acidobacteriota > Holophagae > Thermotomaculales > Thermotomaculaceae > UM-FILTER-49-7. Next base: position 1,111 of record CBEUWV010000357.1, on the reverse strand, counting down.
CTTCAGTCTGCTTTCCGGCTTTTACCATGCATTGCAATTCAAAGTCACTTTTCACAGAGCGAAGCCATCTGATTTCCATTGAAATGTCCGAAAAAGAACATTCCGGTAGCGCCTTCTGATACCGGTTAAACAAAGAAACCGGTACAATACCGCCTTCAAATCCGCAGTTGATCAGCCTGGAACCATAAGCCGCACGAACGCGATCGTCCAGTTCTCGAAGAGAACGAAAGCCGTCAATTTCTGAGAGTCCACTTTCATTCCTTGCCCGTTCCAGTGATTTCCTAACTAAATAGAGATGGTCTCCATTGTCAAAGATGAATAGAAGACCATTTTGAGTTGTTCCTGTGAAGTAGTACAGATTTGTGGTCCCACTGATCAGCCAGGCATTTAGCCCCGCCCTTGCAATATTTGCAGCTGCATTCTGAATTCTGTTGTCCAGTTCTGTTTTGGGTACCAGTGGATATTCAAAATCAATCATCGTGATTTCCATTTTTCACTGTAAATTCCCAGGCACACCAGTATTCATCCGGATGACTATCCGGCGGACAACATACGCAACGGGTTTGAATTTTCGGGTCAATGGTTTTGACAAAGTTCTCATACTCAACCAACCCAACAGGTTTGCAGGGAAAATCCGCTCTGCCGTCCCGTGTTCTGGCATGCTGCACCCTGCATTCATTCATGTAAATCCGGAGTACGTCGCCTTTTCTTTCTATCGTCTGCTCATTGACATACGCATACATCCGATACTTCAGCGCCTTCTCCAGTGCGTCCAGACCGCCGTTTTGCGGGATATTGTGACGTTTCATGATGCGTTTTGCCTCTACAACTGTGAATTTTTCCCAGGCGCCTTTATCGTACTGAATAGCTGTTTCCATGTCCGTTGCGCCCTCCACCTGCAGGAACCACAACCCATCGTGAGCCAACCAGTTTTTCCCTGCGTCAGACAGCATTTCAATGAGTGTTTCCTTGTCCAGTTTCCTTAGATAATCCCTAAAATCCGGTTTTGACATAATCCCTCCGAAATCTCATCATCAATTATCTTTTTATAACAGAAATAAGTGTATTGCACAAGAAAGAGCGGCCGAGAGCCCAATCGACGATGAATGGT
>CBEUWV010000356.1:0-2159 GCA_965546895.1 uncultured bacterium | reverse complement strand
TGAACCATTCACCATCCACTATTCACCATCCACCATTCACGGCAGCTTTGCTGCCACTCTTTCTCGCACTCGCACTTTCACTCACACTTTCTGCCGCCCTACTCCGTTTCTGAAGCCGTCAACGGCTTCAGAAACGATGGGTCAATGTGGTAACGGCAATCCAGCCCTCCGGACGGTCAATGGCGTTGAACTCCTTCAAAATGCGGATCGAGAGCAGCAATCCTGCTTTGGGCAGCACTGTGCTGATTTCCGGACCCAGTGCCAGAGCACGGTCCCGTACACCCCCGGTCGTGATTGCACCGGAATCGTCGCTGACCTGCCATGCAGCATACCCGGCGATTCCGATGTCTGTAAACCTGCCGAAGGTGTGGCCGAGACCGAATTCAAAGTGAAAGTCGTCTCCGGGTGAAATAGACGTACTGCTGTCTGTGCCGTGGGTTTCATAACGGCTGAGGATGGAAAAGGAAGTCTTTCGATTAGTATCAAGATAAATGGTCGCCCCGAGGGTGAACATTCTGGTGGTATAGTCCTTCCCGGGTGAAGCCGGGTGCTGGGCGGCAAAGTTTCCGGTTTTGAAAAAGGCTCCGACGGCAGCAGACATGTCGGCCCGCTTGAAATGCCAGCTTAAAATAACCGGTTCAATGAGGATGTTCCCCAGTCCGGTCCGGGTTTCATCCAGCGCCATCGCATTAATGCTGAGAGATGTCCGAACCAGCGGCACCGTTATGTCAAAGCCATAGTCAGCCCCGAGAAATTTATATTTTGTGATGAAAATCAACCGGCTGACTACCGCGGACACGTCGACATTAAACCCGACCGGGAGATTGCCCCCATCCGGTCCTGCCAGCGTGTCAGCTGAATAAAAAACAATGTAATTGCGGGTGTACAGACCCGGAGGGGGAACGGAAGCGCCCTTGATTCCTTCAACGCCGTTGACATATTCCCCACCCGTTCCGGCAAATGACGATACGGTAACTGCAACTAAAAAGAGATACAGCAATCTTTTTATCGAAAACATGGAATTCTCCTGTAATTTTCTTAAAGAGTCCCCCGCCGCACTCCGACGGGGGAATGAATACCCAAGACTTTTCGTGCTACTTCAGATAAGGGGATAGACTTTCCATGTCTTTGTCACCCCTGCCCGAGAGGTTGACGACAATCACCTTGTCCGAAGGGAGTTTCGCTGCCAGCTTCATGGCATACGCCACCGCGTGGGCGGATTCAATGGCGGGGATGATGCCTTCGAGGCGGGACAGGAGCTGGAACGCGTCCAGTGCTTCCCGGTCTGATGCCATCTCGTAGGTGGCCCGGCCAATCTGTTTCAAATGGGCATGCTGGGGGCCCACCGACGGGTAGTCCAGACCGGAAGCAATGGAGTAAACCGGTGCGGGTTCTCCTTTTTCATCTTTCAACATGATGGAGTTGAATCCGTGCATGATACCTTCTTCACCGAAACTCAGCGATGCCGCGTGTTCTCCCACTTTCAGGCTCTTTCCGGAGGGTTCCACTCCCACAATTTTCACTTCCTCATTGCCCAGAAAGTTATGAAAGAGACCGATGGCATTGCTGCCGCCGCCGACACAGGCTACGAGATAATCCGGCAGCCGCCCTTCCTGCTCCAGGATCTGCTCTTCTGCTTCGATCCCTACAATTTTCTGAAAGTCCCGGACCATGGAGGGATAGGGATGGGGACCAACTGCGGAACCCAGCGCGTAAAATACGTTTTCGTGGTCCTGCACGAACGCCATCAGTGCGGCATCCACCGCTTCTTTCAGGGTAGCGGCGCCATCTGTCACTGGAATCACGTTGGCACCCAGGAGTTTCATCCGAAGCACATTGGGGGCCTGCTTTTCCACATCCACCGCGCCCATGTACACATCGCAGTCAAAGCCGAAGAGCGCCGCCACCGTGGCCGTCGCCACCCCATGCTGACCGGCACCGGTTTCAGCGATGAGCTTCTTCTTCCCCATTGCACGGGCCAGAAGGCCCTCCCCAAGGGTATGGTTGATTTTGTGGGCCCCCGTGTGATTCAGGTCTTCCCGTTTGAGGTAAATCTTCGCGCCGCCTGAGTGGTCTGTCAGACGTTCTGCAAAATAAAGAGGAGACGGGCGCCCCGCATATTGTTTCAGAAAATAGACAAAGTCCCGTTGAAAGGATTC
>CBEUWV010000355.1:0-2164 GCA_965546895.1 uncultured bacterium | reverse complement strand
CGCTCATCCCGTTTGCGCAATTCACCAATCCAGTCTTTAATTACTGTCCGCATGGACATGCAATCCGGCAACAGAACACAACAGCTGTCATCCGGAAAAGGAATCGGGCTTTTCTGTGAGAACTCGATGATCAGATTTTCCCGGACATAAACGAATGGACGGATCAACAGAATATCATGGCTTTGTGCCTTGGCTGCAGGCGGCATGGTGGCGATTTTCCCTGCAAAAAACAGATTCAACAGGTAGGTCTCAATGATGTCATCCAGGTGATGTCCCAGGGCGAGCTTGTTGCACCCAAGGGTCTTGATTCGTTCATAAAGCACTGCCGTTCCCGAATCATTGCGTCCACACTCTGGAAGATGTTTGAAGGAAACCACTTCAACTCCATCCCCAGCGTGTCGAAAAACTGGAACAGTGCGTCCCGGGGCGGCTGATCAGTTATGGACAGATATACCGGCACGATTTCGTATTTTTCCTTGGCCCGGCGTTGAAGCTCTTTCAAGGTCATGATCAATGCCAGGGAGTCTTTCCCTCCGGATATTCCCACGGCGACTTTGTCACCGCCCCGGATCATGTCAAAATCTCCAATGGCTTTCCCGGTCCGTTTGACGATGAGCTGAAAGGGTGATTTCATGAAGCTACTCCAGATTGAACAAATGTCGCGACCCCGCGCTTAACCGGAACATTGTAGCAAAGCATTCCCACACAAGCAGAGAAGTTTGAGTTTAAGTTTAAGTCTAAGTTAAGACAGAGGGCCCTGGATTCGGCCGACATTCACTATTGTAGTGCAACGAATAGAACATATATAAATTCTCTGACATTGATGGGTGGAAAGGATAGCAGATGAAGTTTTCTACGGTATTATTGAATAGTTTTAACAGGAGGAGTGAGATGAGACTGGCTATGGTTTTTTTGTGTATGGCATTGACATCGGGGTTAATAGCTCAGAACGTGGAATTTTCTGGGAATTGTCCGGCAGCGATTGATCTGGAAGAACACCAGTTTGCGCGAAATATGGACCTGGAAGTGTTGCCGGATAACAGCAAGCTGGTTTTGTTTGCCGGTCTGTTGCGAACCAAGGGAAAGAGCAGCGATGCTGAGAAGGGGCCATGGTTGTCTGATGTGATCTTTTTTTCCCCCGACGGAAAGAAAATAACAGAGAGACAATTTCCCGGACTGGTTTATGTGGACAAACTTTCTCAACCTCAAGGAGGAAAAGGATATTATCTCGTGACCCAAAGCCATATTGAAGGAAACAATTTTGTTTCGGATCGTCTTCTGGTTTTTGATGGCAAAGGGAATGAGGTCTACGCAATGCCGAACCTGAAAGGGCGAGCGATGAGACCGTCTGTGGCCGGAGACGGTCTCATGGTGGCCTATGTTGACATTGGCGCTTATGGCCGTGATATTACACTGGCCCAGCTTAATCCGCCCCGGGGCGAGAAAATGGATAAAGCTTTCTCTGTAAAAGTGGACCTTCACTTTTTGGACAGAGCTCCTTCCGGTTTCATCTACCTTGGTGGAACTGACATGGATTATATTGTCTCTATGGGCGGTACCGTATGGCGGAAATCCGGTAACACACAGATTAAACATTGGAAAATACAGGACGTCGGAGATGAAATTACAGGGATTTCAATGTCGGGCAGTTCTTTTCTTAAAGTGGATACGCATTCGCAGGTCCTCTTTGTGGATATCCGGACGGGTCGCAGGATCGTGACCCTTGATGTCCATGACCCCGCATGGGGACACAATGATATGCACCTCTACAACCTGGAACTGGAAGCATACAAGAACGGACAAATGACGGCCAGGAACTACGGGAACCGGTACCACGTGACCTTGAAATCTTCTGACAAAGGGCCCAGTTATGTGGCTAATGTGAAGAGAGAAAAGATAAGTCACGGAGTTTCCCTGCCGTTTCCTCCAGGCAGCTACATTTCCAGAAAAATGGGGAAGGAAGTGGGGAAGAACAAATTTTACGGACTGAAGGTGGACGGAAACAAGTTCATTCTGTTTTCATACTGAACATAGATCAATGGGAACAGGGGTGAAACTCCACCCTGTTCCCATTTCTTTTTATCAATCCCTCTCTTTTCTTTTTCGTCTTAATCCGTCCACGATTCACTATTCACTATCCACTGAACATGCGCTGAAAGCGCAT
>CBEUWV010000354.1:0-2172 GCA_965546895.1 uncultured bacterium | reverse complement strand
AGGTATTTTGAAATGGTGCGGGATTTTGCGGGAGACTCTACGATCAGCAGTTTTTTTACCATTACACTCTCTTTCTGAACTGGTTAGATCCGTTCTTTTCAATGCGGCCATCCATTTCCAGCATTGTGATTTCCATGAGCAGCTGGTTTCTGGAAAGGCCACTCAACGCCTCAAGCTCGTCAATGCTCCTGGCAGTTTCATCCAGGTAAGCCAGCAGGCCCGGCGCGGATTCGGGAATGACTGTATCAGATTTTCCAAGGATGTCAAACGCAATCAATTCATCAAGAATGTCATTGGCGCATGTGACTAATTTGGCTTCGCCATTTCTGATGGCGCGATTGGTGGACACTGATGCGCGGTCAAAAACCCGCCCCGGAACAGCAAATACCTCACGGTTCTGTTCCAGCGCCAGACGCATTGTAATCAATGTTCCACTTTTTTCCCTGGCCTCAACAATGACAACTCCAGAGCTGATCCCACTGATGATGCGATTTCTCACCGGAAATCGGAAGGGTTCCGGTTTCGTGTTGGGATCACATTCAGAGATAACTGCACCATTTTCGACAATGTCCTGGAAGAGTTTTAGATTTTCTCTGGGGTAAATAATATTGAGGCCGGTTCCCATCACTGCAACCGTCTGCAGTTTGTTTTCAAGTGCCGAGACATGAGCCCGGGTGTCGATTCCGGATGCCATTCCGCTTACAATTACCGGATGAGCTAGTGACAGTTCACGGATGAGTTTCGAACAGGCATTGAAGCCGTACTGGGTTGGTCGGCGGGTTCCCACAAAGGCGATGGTTGGCCTGGAGAGTGCGCTCCGGTCACCTACACCGAAAAGGCAAAGGGGAGGGTCGGCAATTTCTTTCAAAAGCTCCGGATAATCTTTGTCTCCGAAAGTCATAATCCATCCATCCAGTTTTTTTACCTGTTCCTGAACACGGCGATCTGAGCTTTCGTCATTCTGGACACCCTTACCCTTGAGATAGTCCAGTGTGGCAGTCACGTCGCCGCCATGTTCCTGCAGGGCAGCCTTTTTCGCCCGCAGAGAACAACCGGCCGCCCGGTGCAGAGAGAGCCATGCCGCAATCACAGTGTTTTCTCGCTTCCATCGGGAAACACTCGTACCGGGCGGGTTAAAGTGGATAGTCCGTAGAGTTTAACCCGGATTTCTCCTTCCGTTGGGTCCTCCGTGTAGAAAAAGACAGAACCGGTGGAAGATTTAAACGATGGAGAAAAGGAAATGATGCCGCTTTTGAGACCGCTACGTCGAATACGTACACCGGGGTAATCTTTTTCCAGGGTGAATCCCTTACCGATTTTCATGTCAATTCCAGCCATGATGTCCTGCTTCCGAAGTCCGTTGCTATTGCCATCTACAACCCGCCAGAAGACGGTTTCCCCGGTGTCCGTATCCTGTTCCATAAAAACCCCCGCATAACGATCAGTGGTCATGGCAGTGGACCGGGACCGGTTCATCATGCCGTAAAGTTCCATGGCTGCACCTTCCATCCGTATTTTCCGTGGATGCAGGACCAGTCCGGTTCCGGAAATGGTTACAATAGAAGAAATGCCAATGGCGACCAGTAGTTCTGTCAATGTCATATCAACCTCCACAATCAAAAGATGTAACTTACCTTTGCAAGCCCCTTGCCAACAACGTAACAACAAGAAAAACAAGAAGATAACAATGCCTGAGTATGTAATAAAAAATTAACAAGTCCTTGATCCTGTTAAATAAATTTTACGGTCAATATGGGTGGCAGAGTGGCCCGTTGATCCGCGTGTGAGTGAAAGTGCGAGTGCGAGGGAGAAGGGAGTCGGCCATTCCCTGGTTTTTCTGAACCATCCACCATCAACGATTCGCCATCCATGCGTCCGTAAGGAGGCCATCTTTTGTATTGACAATGACCAGACGGTCAGTATAATGACTAATGGGTCAGAAAAATGACCCTTAGATTCAGAATGGGAGATTTATTCTTTTTGAAATGATTTGCGGGAGGATGAATATGGTTTTGAATATGGAGGAACACAAACGGCAGGCCATTTTGCAGAAGGCACGGGAATGGATCGGAGCCAACGGGTTCAGCGAGTTTACGATGGGGAAGCTTGCGGAATTCTGCGGCATCGCCAAGGGGACGCTTTACAACTACTTTAACAGCAAGGAAGGCCTCA
>CBEUWV010000353.1:0-2182 GCA_965546895.1 uncultured bacterium | reverse complement strand
TCCGATCCTTATCGGAAACTAACGGGGATGAGATGGGCCAGTCAATATCCAGATTCGGATCATCCCAACGGATACCCCGGTCCAGCTCTGGGGCGTAAGGGGCTGTAACCTTGTACAGAACCAGAGCCGTTTTGCTTAACACGATAAAACCGTGGGCGAATCCAGGCGGGAGCCATAACATGCAATGGTTCTCTTCAGACAGCGTTTCCGCCACCCATTTGCCATAATCGGGAGAATCCTTTCGGATATCCACCGCCACATCCCAGATCTTACCGGAAAGGCACTGCACCAGTTTTCCCTGGGCTTTAGGCGGCAATTGAAAATGAAGGCCACGGAGAACAGTTTGTGTTGAGAAAGAGATATTATCCTGCACAAAGGGGCCGATTCCCTGAGCAGCAAATTCATCGCGGCGATAGCTCTCTTTAAACCAGCCCCGTTCATCCGGATACACATCCGGCTCAATTCGCATTACGTCCGGTATTGAAAGCCGATTGAATGAAAAACCCATCCTAACTTTCCTCTGACATTTTTCTGAAAACTTCCAGAAGCTCCGGGACAAACTCTGAACTGATTCGACTGAATATTTCCCTCGAAGTTTCCTGATTGTACAGGTGTGTACTGGCATTCCGGTCCGCCAGCATCTGCAGCCACACGGCTTCATTTTGAATCAGTTCAGCCTGAAATGCTTCTTTGAGGCAACCACGGGGACTGTTGCAAATTAAGCCCTGCATTTCCAGAAATTTCCTCATGGTCTTCCATGACAGCTCAAAGGTAAACTCAAAGCGCTGAATGACACCATCAATTTCAAGTTCACTCTTTGCAATTGAGGCAGATTCGCTTAACCGGGACAGTGCCTGGCCGAAATCCGACAGAACCTGCTCATACCGTTTCATAAAGTACCCTCCCGTATTTCTCGATTTCAGACAAAAGTGGTTCCTGAACCCGCTTCAATTGGACAATATCGAATTTCAGAAGTGTATCCAGCTCTGACAAATGCACTTCCAACGGGCCAATCTCTCCTTCACAATCTACCGCCAGGTCAATGTCAGACGTAGCTTTGAACCGGCCTGTCGCGCGGGAACCATAAAGAATAACCTTCCTGCAGCCAAACTGTTCCGCCACTTCTGCAATCTGCTTTATCAGTTCTGTAGAAAGCCCAGACGCTGGCATAAGCTCAGTCATTGAGACGCTCCAGAAGATACTCACCGTAACCGCTGTTCATCAGGGGTTTTGCCAGAGCGGCAAGTCCAGCATCGTCAATCCAGCCGTTTTGCCAGGCGATTTCTTCAATGCAGGCAATTTTCAGGTTCTGTCTATCCTCAATCGTGCGAATGAAGCTGGACGCATCCAGCATGTCGCGGTGGGTTCCGGTATCGAGCCAGGCATAGCCACGCCCCATGAGGCGGACGTGGAGTTGTTTTCGTTCCAGATATACCCGGTTCACATCTGTGATTTCCAGTTCCCCTCTGGATGAAGGCTTCAGGTTCTTTGCAATTTCCAGCACCTGATTGTCATAAACATAGAGGCCCACCACCGCAATGTTCGACCGCGGATTCTTCGGCTTTTCCTCCAGCCCGGTCACGATACCGTTTCGATCCATTGTGACCACTCCATACTGTTCCGGGTGATGAACCTGATATCCGAACACCGTAGCGCCATCCCGTTTTTCAGCTGCCGACTTCAACAGACCGGGCAGGCCATGTCCGTAAAATACGTTGTCACCGAGCACAAGGGTAACATGGGAATTTCCCACAAAATCCGCACCCACCCTGAAGGCATCGGCAATGCCCCTGGGCTCGTCCTGCACTGCGTACTCAAATGACATGCCAAGCTGATCCCCATCGCCAAAAAGCGCCTGAAAACGGGGCAGGTCCATCCTGGTGGAAATAATGAGCACTTCCCGGATTCCCGCCAGCATAAGGGTAGAGAGTGGATAGTAGATCATGGGTTTGTCATAGATTGGCAACAATTGTTTACAGATCATCCGGGTGGCGGGGTAAAGCCTAGTCCCTACGCCCCCGGCCAGCATAATTCCCTTCATTGTCAGTACCTCCGATTCAGTTCCCAGTTCCAGGCGTTCTGAATAATGGTTTCCAGACTGTCGAACAGGGGGTTCCACGCCAGTTGTTGCTTCAGTTTCCGGCTGTCTGCCACCAGTTCTGCCGGGTCTCCCGCACGTCTG
>CBEUWV010000352.1:0-2185 GCA_965546895.1 uncultured bacterium | reverse complement strand
TCCATTCAGCTATCTTTTTTTCCATCTTTCTCCCTTGTGTTTGAGTAGGAGTTGGAGTAGGCAAACGGCCTGCGGCCGAATGTTAAATGCTAAGTGTTGAATGTTGAGTTGAAGAAAATCAGGGATTTGGCCATTCCCTGTCTTTTACCCTTCACTCATCACCCATCACTCTTCACTCTTCACCCTTCACCATTCACCATCCACGCGTCCAAAGGACGCTTCACTCATCACTCCTCTTTTCACCTTTTCAGAACGGCAATTCCGTTTCCATCTTTTTTTCATCCCACTTCGGCAATTTGAATTGCTTGGGGCGAAGTCGGTGTACCGTTTCCAGCCAGTCTCCGGGATATCCGACAGCTCTCGCACGGCCTTTATCATCCTTCACATACCCATCATTGTACCTGCAGATCAGCTCTTCACTGAGCTTGATCCAGCGGCGGTAAACGGTCCTTGCCTGACTGTTGGAATAATCATTGAGGTATTCTGCAGCCAGTTTCGGGTCCCTTTTGTAGAGTGCGGCCCCCGCCTGGTCAACTGCCGGTTCCATGCTGATAAATCTGCCCTCCAGTTCCCTCTGTACGGCAAGAATGTCCTTCACCATGTAAGACCATTTGATTTCCGCAAAGTTGGAAACCAGGTTGAACACCCACCAGGCCGAATCCATACTGAACTTATCCAGGCTCCCCTTCGTGTACGCGGTCGGGGCTTCAAAAGATGAACAATAAAATGGAATGTAACAATTTGTGTAGCTGTTATCAAGCCCGTACCAGTACACGCCGCCCACCACGTCCGGCAACCAGTCTCGTGACTGGCTGATGAAAGAAAACCCGGTCTGCTGAGTGGAAATAGGCCGCTCCCATGTGTAATCGGTACTACTGCCTGCAATTTTCCAGTTCATGGGACGCCATCTCTGGGGGGAATGGAAAGGCCCCGCATCCACGCCTTTTGTCATGTCGTAAGGAGTGCCTTCGTAGTGGTCCCGCATCAATGCCATCACGTCTGCCAGTGTCAATTTCCTGTCGGGTTTGATCCAGAGCGGATAGCGTGCCGCTTCTTTCACACCACGATGAAAATCAGGGGAAAGATGCAGCGACGGGGCACTCCGCCGGAAAATGCTCCATACCCGGGTTGCGGTGTAGCGGATCTTCTGGGGCGTCATGGGACAGTAAGCTTCGTTGAAACGAAAAGGTTTTCCACTCTTCGGATCGTAATACCCATGCTGAACCGCAAAATCAACAACATTCTTCGAGTACAGGCAATTTTCCCTGTCATCCATTGGAAATTCACCAATTACCGACGCATTTGCATGGGCGCAAATGTAGCCATCCGGAATCCGCCGTGCCACCCAGATAGCTCCTTTCCCGCCTTTTCCAGGACCGACCATCTCAAGGATCCAGGCTTCCTTTTTGTCGCCAATGGAAAAGGATTCTCCGGTGCTGGCATAGCCGTATTTTTCCACCAGTTCGGTAATCACTTCAACTGCCTCTCTGGCGGTTTTCGAACGTTCCAGCGCAAATTTCATCAGATACCAGTAATGAAGCAAGCCTTCGGGATTCTGCAATTCCTTTCTACCGTCAAAGGTCGATTCACCGATTGCCACTTGAAACTCATTCATCATCCCCGCCACGGCGTATGTGTGAGAAACCTGCGCGATTTCACCTTTGATTTTGCCGTCCCAGCCCCGCAGCGGAATGGTTTCCCCGGCCTTGTGGTCAGCCGCTTTTGTCACCCGAAAATGGGGATGGAACTCTCCATCGCAAGAGTAGGTAATCATCACGCTACCATCGGCAGTTGCTCCCTTCGACACCAGAATGTCTGTGCATGCAAACACAGTAGAAGCAGAACAAACCAGCATAATTACAAGAATAAATCGAACTTGACGGGTCATCGCATCCCTCCTTGCCATAAGGAATTAAAGTCTTGCCATTGTATCACTTTTTACCCTTCGGGCAATTGAGTTGGGAATAGGAACAGGAGGTAGAAAGTGCGGATGGAAGCGCAAGTACACGAAAGAAAAGAACTTAATCATTCTCTATATTTTGTCACTCCTTCATTCTGCGGAATGGGCGTTAGAAAGTGAAAGTGAAAGTGCGAGTGCGCGGTAGAAGGTAATGGCGGCCTTCGGACGGATAGTGATAAATTATGGGAACAAGACAGGGAAGTGACCGTTCCCTGCTTCTCCTTC
>CBEUWV010000351.1:0-2199 GCA_965546895.1 uncultured bacterium | reverse complement strand
TGCTCCTCCCCCTCTTCCCCCTCTGCGCCTCTGCGGTGAGTCTTGTCCCAGTTCTTTCTGTGATTGATGCCCACTCAAAATTACAAAGCGACTTGACAAAGTGCCCAACTGGCACTATTATAGTTATCAGGTAGAAATACCTCCTTGCAATTGGCAGGTTTAACCTGCCTTTTTTTCTGGAAGGGGTCATATGAATCTATTAAACGCCTTAACGGAACAAGAAAAGTCTTATTTTCTTTTACTTAATTCCATGCGCAAACAGGACCCCAACGAAAAGGAATTCTCTTTTGTTCAGACTATTGTCCAGTTTTCATCCTCCCCGATTTTGCTCTCTGCCATCATCTCCTGCCCCAAGTGGTACCACACAGTAGAAATAAAGCAGGCGCTCAGTGAGAACGATATTGTTCCATCAAGTTTTGCCGACTATCTCCGCAGGGTACTTGGTGTAGTAGATATGTTCCGCGAGCTGGGTACAACGGCGAGCGACGCTAAAACCAGGATAATGGACGACGCGCGGACAGAGATCACCAGTCTTCGGGAAACAGATCGAAATTTTCTCAAAAGGTTAATCTCAGGGAAGGTGGAATATGGCCCCTGTGTTGAAGATGATGAAGCCTTTGAAGTCCGTATAGAGCGAACCCATCAGGACATTTTTTTAAGCGACCAGTCTTTTTCTTTTTCAGGAATGACGTCAGAAGAGAAGATGCTGAAAGCACGAAATTCCACCGATTCAAAAGAGCTGCAGGCATTGCTCTGGGATGGACATCCTGAAGTTTCTGAAACTGCGATAAAGAACAGATACCTGGCAGATGGTGAACTGCTCGCCGCCGCGATTCAACTGGAGAATCCAAGAACGCTGGAAGCAATCTACAACTTTCCCCGCTGGTTTTTCAAAGATGATACGCGATCGGGGCTTCTTGATAATCCTGCATTACCGGATGATATCAGAACTGCAATTGAAACAAGTCAGAACATAGTTAGTCTCTTTGAAAAGCTATCAAAACTCAAACATAACGTCGGAGAAAGAAACGGAACTGCCATCGAAATTGCTGAAACACTGAAGCAGGTACCGGAACTGGAACTTCAGTACATAACGGTCGTTGTTAAGCGCAGATGGCCATCTTTATTCAGCATCATTAAAGCCTTCTACCACTTTACACAGAAACGCTCCGCATCTGGGAAACCGGCACGCCTTGTCTTTGAAGAGACAGAAAAGCTCTCCTCCAGCAGCATAGATCAACTGATTCAAATCGCTGCCGACACTGAAGATGAGAAAGAAATGACTGTACTGCTGCAACATCAGGATCTCAACATCTTTCGCAATTTACTCCAGAATCCAGCCCTAACTGAAGCGACTCTGGGAAGCGTGATTCACACCATGAGCGCGGAAAAACTGACCATTCTGGACCACAGCCGCTGGGCAAAACACCATGGCATCCGGAACCGGATGATTCACAATCCCAACCTGCCCGGGAATAAAGCACTGGCCATTGCTTCCCAACTGGATACGCTGAAAGACCTGCTGGACGTTTTGAGAGATAAAAAAATCAAATCCGTTGAGGTCAAGAACCAGGCATTCTCCCAACTGAGTCATCAATTTTCTCAGTTACCTCTTGATGGAAAGATCTCTATCATTCTGGAAACAGAGGGTGAAATCTTCAGAGAACTATGGGGGATTATCTTCCGTGATGAAGAATTACTTAGAGGTCTGGTGGAAACCCGGTCGGCTTCACCGGAAATTCTTTCCCGCATCATTCATTCCCGTCTGACACCTCTGTCCATTCTCAGCAAAATTGTCGAATTGAAATTGGGCCTGGACAATACCGGTGTTGTTCTGGAGTTTTTCAACAACCCGAAGGTCACCCCTGAGATTCTCGCCGCTCTCACTGAATCTGTGGATGACGCCATACGTGAACATCTTAAATCCCGTGGACTGATTCAGGATTCATGAAAATGGCATCAGCCGGAAAAGGAAAGAAACTGAAACAGAAAAATCAGACAGCCCATCCCTGGATTTTCAAACCTGCGCTGCTGCTTCTTGTGATGCTTGCAATGGGTCTGGTAGTGTATGCCCCGGAATTAAAGGGCAATTTCATCTTTGATGATGGACTTTATGTACAAAACAATCCAAATCTGAAGAATTTCTCAACGCTAACGCACTGGGAACAATTTCGCTACAGCCGCCCGCTGTACTGGTTT
>CBEUWV010000350.1:0-2205 GCA_965546895.1 uncultured bacterium | reverse complement strand
CCCGCCATCTGTGGCTCGGCTGTTTTGAATCAGGTCCCGGACCAGCCTGTCAATTCGCTCCCTGGGACTTTTGCCGATGGTTTTTGCGATGTTTTCCGGTATATCTTCGTTTCGGATGATCCCTGCACGGATGGCATCGTCGCAATCGTGGTTCAGGTAGGCTGCGACATCGGATACCCGAACAACCCGTGCCTCCATTGTTCGAATTCCCAGCGACTCTCCGGATGGGTCACCGGATCGCCCCTTGGAGTGCTTTCCGATTCCCTCCACCACTTCCTCCGTCAGGTTCAGGCCCTCTCCCTTGCGTTCCAGAAAATTCACTACCCGGACACTCTGAACAAAATGACGGAATCCACCCTCAACCAACCGGTTCAACACCGCTTCCCCGGCATGGCCAAAGGGAGTGTGCCCGAGATCGTGTCCCAGGGCAATGGCTTCGGTGAGGTCTTCGTTGAGGCGAAGAGCACGGGAAATAGTCCGGGCAATCTGGGACACTTCCAGCGTGTGGGTCAGCCTTGTACGGTAGTGATCTCCCACAGGGGCCAGAAAAACTTGTGTTTTGTGTTTCAGGCGGCGAAAAGACTTGCAGTGAAGGATACGATCCCGATCCCGCTGGAAGCAGGTCCGGATATCACAGGGTGCTTCCGGCCGGTGTCGGCCCCGGCTTTGAGACGCAAGGCAGGCGTGGGGAGACAGAAATTTCCGTTCTCTGCTTTCTGTTTCTTCCCGAATCGTCATGGTTTCCTCCTCCATGTGAGCACGGACACCGCCCACCCTGCCAGAAGGGACAGGAAAAAGGCAGGAATCAGTTCGTATACCGCCTGGTTCAGTACGGGAATATTGTTCCAGATAATTACCGTCAGCGGCCCGACTATCAGATTTGTCAACGCTCCCCACTTATTGAACCGCCTGAAATAGATCATGGACAGAACCATGGGAGAAAATGCCGCGCCCAGTGCCCCCCACGCGTACAGCACAAAGGTATAGATTACCTTCACATTCAAGAGCGCAACAAAAATGGCGATAGCTGTCATAACCAGAATCACCAGTCTGGTTGCCAGTACCAGATGGCGTTCCTCCACTTTTCGTTTTGTCAATTTCAGCCACAGGTCATTGACCAGTGAAGTGGCGGCGTACATGAGCTGGGAATCAGCGGTGGACATGATGGCAGCGGTAATAGCGGCAAGGACAATACCTGCAAGCACCGGGGGGAGGTGTTCTGCGGCGAATCTCGGCAGAATATGTTCGGGATCCTTCAGGACAGGATAGAGAACACGGCCCGCGATTCCCAGTGTCACCGACCCGGCCAGCACTATGATGCCCCATGCGGTGGCAATCATTCCGGCACGGCGTCCCTCTGTCTCATCTTTTACGGTGATGTAGCGAACCACCACATGGGGCATCCCCTGATACCCCAGTCCAATTCCAAGCTGGCCCACGATAAAGCCCACGCTTCCCCAGATGGACAGCCCCTTCAGGGACCAGAATCCTTCCAGGCCCGCCTTTTGGATTGCGCTATGAATATGCATTGGGCCGCCGGCATCGATAATCGCGATAATCGGCAGGGAAATCATAATCAACGCCATCAGAAATCCCTGAAGGGCATCGGTCCAGCACACTGCGGCGTAACCGCCCATCAGCACATAAGCGCCGATGATAATGCTGCCCAGCAGCACTCCCTGGCGATAGTCCATCAGCCCCATTCCATGCAAGGTTTTCCCTGCCCCCACAAACTGGGAAACTACGTAGACTCCCATGAAAAACACGATTACGATGCTGCCGATGACCCGGAGCATTTTCTTTCGATCTTCCAGTTCATCTTCCACCATGTCTGCAAGTGTCAGGGAGTTGTGGATGCCGGAAATTCGTCGTACCGGGACAACTACAAAGAGCCAGTTGACCGCGAAGCCGGCCACACAGCCGATCACCGCCCAATAGGCCGCCAGCCCTTTCGTGTAACCAAGCCCGGAGAGCCCCAGCATGACCCAGGCGCTTTCTGAACTGGCTGCGGCACTCAAGGCTGTGACGATGGAACCCAGCGACTTTCCGGCAGACACAAAATCATTGTAACTTCTCGAAAATTTGCGTTCTCCCAGATAACCGATCACAATCAGCGCAACAAGATAGAGTCCGAACGTCATCATCAATGCCGATTCGTGTGCTGCCATCCATCCCTCCCGAAATTTTTTTTTGTTGCTTATGTTA
>CBEUWV010000349.1:0-2209 GCA_965546895.1 uncultured bacterium | reverse complement strand
TTCTTTACTTAAACTTAGACTCAAACTTAAACTTTTCCCACCCATCACCCATCACTTGTCCCCTCTTTCTTATCTTTCTGAACACTTCCGTCTTGTGTTATACTTCCGACGGAAGAGAGGCGAGCTGTCGCGGGTGAAAACTCGAGGAAAGTCCGAACTCCGCAGGACAATGTGCCGGGTAACGCCCGGGCGCCGTGAGGCGACGGAAAGTGCCACAGAAAAGATACCGCCTGTTCCGGTTTTCCGGTACGGGTAAGGGTGAAATGGCGAGGTAAGAGCTCACCGCCTGTCCAGTAATGGTCGGGGCATGGTAAACCCCACATGGAGCAAGGCCAAATAGGGAAACGTTTGAAGGCGGTCCGCCTGAGTTTCCGGGTAGGCCGCTTGAGGTTGTCAGCAATGGCAGCCCCAGATGAATGGCAGTTCTTGACAGAATTCGGCTTACAGCCTTTCTTCCATTAATCCGAAATTCTCTGAATTGGAGATATGATGGTTCGAAGATATATAATTTCAGGCTTTATAATCGCTTTTACTTTATTTTCAATGGCAGGAGAAGTTTCCATGTCCGCGGCAGATATGTCCCTGAGTGAGTATTTCATCGGCGTTAGTCACAGTTCCCGCGGTGAGTGTGCGGCGGCAATCCCGCACTTTGAAAAAGCAAAAGCACTTTTCAGGAATGCGACTATCTATCTGGAATTAGCTGATTGTTATTCATACCAGGGTACAATGGAAAAGGCGATTTCCGTGCTGGAAGAAGGTATTCGATATTTCCCAAATGATGGACGGCTTTATGCTTCAAAGGGAGAACTCTATTACGGGCTGTATCGGGCCGGAATGCCCTCCGATAATATTGTTCAGCAGGCCTACGATAATCTTTTGAGAGGGTGGGAGCTGGCTTCAGATGAGGAAGCCGGGTCGAAAGCTGTGGAAATGGCGGCAGTATTGAAAAATCCAGAGGAAGCGGCAAAATTGTACGAATCATTTCCACTTGAAATGCGGAAACAACCACCACTGCTTGCAGTGATGCTGGATGTCTATGAAGCCAATGGATTGAAAAACCGCCTGAAAAAGACGATAAAAATGCTCTCCAATGCTCATCTGAGCAATCCTGATTTTTTGAATCATGTGGCAAATCAGGCAATTTCCCATGGCTTTTATAAGGAAGCACTTAAACTGATGAAACAGCAGATTAATGCTGCCCCAGACTCGTTTAAGGAATGGGATAAATACATGTTTGTTGCGCTTGCAGCATCTGACTGCAAGACTGTGGACAGGGTGTTTAACGAGAGGTATAAGAAAAATCCGACAGGGCTGTCTCTGTATTCAAAGGCCAGTTGTCTGGGACACAAGCACCTGTATAGTGATGCGGCCGTGTTTTTCAGCCGTGCGCTTGCTGTTGACCAGAATAAGTGGGGAGATAACGTACATCTGGAAGTCATGCGGGATTATTTGAAGATTCTTGTGGCTTCAGGTGATTATAAGAAGGCGCTGAAAGTAGCAAAAGAAGGGCTCAAGCGATTCCCGGATTCCAGGGACCTGAAAAACGATCTTGTGTATGTGGATGTTCTCAATAACCGGACAAAAAATGCGATTCAGACAGCGTCCACATTTCCTGGAAATAAGGACGGTTCAGTCAGTCCGTTAATGGAACGGTTGAAGAAGAATCCGTCTTTTCTTAAACATTACTTCATAGGAATGGTATTTTATGCAATGGAGGACTATAATCGGGCGTTTCCCCATCTGAAAAAGGCGTACAAAATCGAACCGGATAACCGGGATATCGGTGTCCCCCTCGCACTCATTTATGACCGAATGGGAAAACAGGATGAAGTGATAAAATTGTACAAAAAACTGCTGCAGGTCTACCCGAAGGACCCATTGTTGCTCAACAACTACAGCTATTCCCTGCTGACCTATCATCGCCATCTGGAAGAGGGCCTGCAGCTTGCGGAGACAGCCGTAGAGCTGGCGCCCAAAAACCCGACCTATCGAGACACACTGGGGTTTGCATATCTTCTGCTTGGCCAACTGGATGCCGCAGAGGAAAATCTCAAATTCGCTTATGAAAAAAACCCGGAAAATGGTGAAATATGTCAACATCTGGGCGAAGTTTACTTCAGGAAAGGCAGTTTTCAAAAAGCGCGGGAACTGTGGCTGGAGGCAATCGAGAATGGGGGGGTCGATGAAGCATCTCTCAAAAAAAAGATTT
>CBEUWV010000348.1:0-2221 GCA_965546895.1 uncultured bacterium | reverse complement strand
GAGACAAAGGCAAGGGGCATCAGTGCCGCGATCACGGTGAAGGTAGCCAGAATGGTCGGATTTCCGACTTCATCAACTGCTTTAGCAGCAATTTGAAGCAATTTCCCCTCACTGTGATGGAGAACAAAATGACGATGGATGTTTTCCACAACGACTATTGCGTCGTCGACCAGGATTCCGATGGCGAAAATCAAGGCAAATAAGGATACCCGGTTAAGGGTATAACCGAAAAAATAACTGGCAAATAATGTTAAAGCAAGGGTGACGGGAACCGCAATGAAAAGCGTAATAGCTTCCTTAATTCCCAGTGCAAATCCGATAAAAATGGTAACAGCAACAGTTGCAATAAGTATATGGAGAATCAATTCATTGGACTTATCCTGGGCGGTCTTTCCATAGTCACGAGTGATGGCTGTGTGTACGTCTGCGGGAATTATATAGCCTTTAGATTCATTAACCATGCGTTTCACCGCGGATACGATATCCACGGAATTGCTGCCTTTTCTCTTTGCAATTGAAATTGTGACAGCAGGAGAAAGATATGTCTTGTAATCATCAATCCCTTTTTTTAATGCACTGGGACCTGCTCCGAAAAATACATAATTTGTGGGGTCTGTTGGTCCGTCCTTAATTTTTGCCACATCTTTAAGGAAAACCGGTTTGTGCATGTAGACACCAACAACAAGGTTTTCCAGATCTTTAACGGAACGTAAGAATTGTCCAGCTTGAACCACATAGGATTGATTTGAGTTCTGGAACTGACCGGCGGGTAATTGCCAGTGCCGTTTCATCAGCATATCGGCGATCTGGAGTGGAGAAATATTTTTCATTTTCATTTTGATGGTGTCCGGAATAACCTGGAGTGTTCTGGGTTCTCCACCAATGACCTTGATTGTTGAAATATTTCGAATACGGTTAATTTTGTTGGCGAGCTCCACGCCGATTCTCCGGAGGTCATAGGCATTGTAATTATCACTGTAGAGAGTGACTGCGGCCTGGGGCACGTCATCAATTGACTTCTGACGTATCAGGGGAAAGGAAATCCCTTTGGGTATTGAGTCATAATTTGATTGCAGCTTGTCCAGAACCTTGACAAGGCTGTCTTCCGCATCCTGTCCAACATAAAATCGTACCGTCACAAGTGAAAAACTGGAACCTGAGGTGCTGTACACGTATTCCACACCGGGAATATCCCACATGAGGCGCTCCACAGGTTCGGTTACCTTGGATTCAACCTGAGAGGGGTTTGCTCCGGGATATTGAACCATCACGTCAATCATCGGAACTACGATCTGAGGTTCTTCTTCTCTTGGAGTGATGATTACGGCGAAAAGTCCCAGGAGGAGGGAAAACACCAGAAGAAGAGGTGTCAGCTTCGAGCTGATAAAGTAATGGGCAATGGATCCGGACAGACCGAGTTTTTCCTCACGCATCAGTTTGTCTCCAGCTTCAGACCGTCGGAGAGTTGGTTCACAGATGTTGTTGCAATTCTTTCTCCTCCAGTGAGGCCTGAAGTTACTTCAATTTTATCCCCGAACTTCTTGCCGGTTTGGACAATGCGCATCCGAGCATATCCTTTGGGTCCTTTCACAAAACAACAGTCAGTTCACCCCTTCGTGCAATCCAGTTCTCCGAAATAAGGATTCGTTTCCGCTGCACTCCAGGGAAAAAAGCCTGTCCATACATACCGGCCCGTAAGCCCTTTGTATGGTCCAAATTGATATAAACGGCGACTGTGTGGGTCATAAAATCAGAACCACCACCAATTTCCGCAACAGTACCGGTGAGTTTCCCGTCAAAATTATCCAGGCTTACTGGTACCAATTGACCTTTTTGAACATATTTCGCGTCTGATTCGCTCACCCGACACTGGAACTGAAGGTTGGCAGGATCTATGATTCGGAAAAGTGGTCGACCGGGGGCAGCGAAATCTCCAACATTGATCATCTTTTCTATAATTACTGCGTCAAAAGGAGCACGAACGGAAGCGTATTTCAGATATGCTTTCGCTTCCTTCACAGCCCCAGCCGCCATCTCCACAGCACCTTTGGCTGACTTGAATTGATATTCCATCTGTTCCAATTCGACTTTTGAGGCCGCCTTACGCTTGTATAGCTCCTGAAAACGTTTGTAATTGTTCTCTGAGATGGTAAGGGCGGCCTTGGCTCTCGCCAGTGCGCCTTTTGCCTGCTGCAGTTTTGAATGGATGTCGGAGCTGTCA